>DATLWA010000084.1:0-5839 GCA_035576905.1 Gemmatimonadales bacterium | reverse complement strand
GTGGCGCTGTTCTTCGGCCTCTCCGGCACCGGCAAGACGACGCTCTCAGCCGATCCCGAGCGCGGCCTGATCGGCGACGACGAGCACGGCTGGTCCGATCAGGGCGTGTTCAATTTCGAGGGCGGCTGCTACGCCAAGGTGATCCGGCTGTCGCGCGAAGGCGAGCCCGAGATCTTCGAGACCACGCGCATGTTCGGCACGGTGCTCGAGAACGTGGTCGTGGATCCCGACTCGCGGGCCATCGATCTCGATTCCGCCGAGCTCACCGAGAACACGCGCGCCTGCTATCCCATTCACTTCATCCCGAACCACGTGCCGGGCGGCATGGGCGGGCACCCCTCGCACATCGTCTTCCTCACGTGCGACGCCTATGGCGTGATGCCGCCGGTGGCGCGCCTCACCCCCGCCCAGGCGATGTACCACTTTCTCTCGGGTTACACGGCGAAAGTCGCGGGCACCGAGCGCGGCGTCACCGAGCCGCAGACGACGTTCTCGGCCTGCTTCGGCGCGCCGTTCCTGCCGCTGCACCCCAACGCGTACGCCGAGCTGCTGGGCGCGCGCATCGCGCGGCACGGCGTGCAGTGCTGGCTGGTCAACACCGGCTGGACCGGCGGGCCGTACGGGACGGGCCAGCGCATGCGCCTGCCGCTCACCCGCGCGATGATCCGCGCGGCGCTCGCGGGCAAGCTCGATCGCGTGGCGACCGTCACCGAGCCGGTGTTCGGGCTCGCGGTGCCGCAGCACGTGCCCGGCGTCCCCGACGACGTCCTCCTGCCGCGCGCCACCTGGCGCGACGCCGCCGCCTACGACGCGCAGGCGAAGAAGCTGGCCGAGATGTTCCGCAAGAATTTCGCGCAGTTCGCCGATACCGCGCACGCCGCCGTGGCGGAGGCCGGCCCGGTCCTTTGAGCTCGCTCGAAGTCGTCCGCGACCTCCTGTGGAACAACATCCGGGTGGAGCGCGACGCGTTGGCGCTGATCGATACGCCCGCCGTGCAACGCCTGCGTTACGTGCGCCAGCTGGGCCACGCGTTCCTCGTCTATCCCGGCGCCACCCACACGCGATTCGAGCACGCCCTCGGCGCCTACCACCTGGCGCGACGGGCGCTGGCGCAGCTCGAGGAATCGGGTGTCGCCGCCGCAGTGGATGCCGGCGCGCGGCGCCACCTCCCCCTCGCCGCCCTGCTGCACGACATCGGCCACTACCCGTTTTCACACGCCCTCGAGGAGGCGGGTCTGCCGGGCCACGAGACGCTGGCCGACCGCCATTTGGGGCGGGGCGAGCTCGCCGAGGCGCTGGACCGGATCGGCGTACCCGCCAAGGACCTGCTGGCGCTGATCCAGGGCTCGAGTGCCGCGCCGCTCGGCGGCCTCATCGCCGGATCGCTCGACGTCGACAAGCTCGACTACCTGTCGCGCGACGCCGCCATGTGCGGCGTGCCGTACGGCGTGATCGACGTGGACCGTCTGCTGGCGTCCCTCACCGTCGCCGACGGGCCGTCCGGAAAACCGGCGCTGGCGTTGCATGAGAAAGGGCTGGCGGCGCTCGAGTCGTTGCTGTTCGCCAAGTACCAGATGTACCGCAACGTGTACTGGCACCACGCCGTCCGCAGCGCCACCGCGATGTTCAAGCGCCTCGTGCGGCGCGCCATCGCCGCGGGAGCGCTGACGCCCGCCGCCGTCGCCGACGAAACCGACGACGGTCTGATCCGCGGCCTGCTGGAGCGCGACACGACGGGTCTCGCCCTCGCCCTGCGCGACCGCCGTCTCGCCAAGCGCGCGCTCGACGTGCCCGCGGCCGAGCTGCCGGCGGGCACCGCCAACTGGCCGTCGGCGGATCCCGATCTGTGCGAGCGCGTGGAAGACCGGCTGGCGCGCGAGGTGGGGCTCGCGCCGGGCGAGCTGTTCCTCGACTTCCCCGCCAAAGCCAACATGCTGGAGCTGGACCTGCCGCTGGTGCGACGGGACGGCCAGGTGACGCACCTCGGCGGCGCACAGGCGGCACTCGGCCTGCCGCGCGTCGCCGCCGAGCTGTACCGCTCGGCGCGGCATCTGCGGGTGTTCGTGTTGCGGCCGGCGCCGGTGCCGGTAAAGCGGGTGATCGAGCTGGTGACCTGGCCGCGCGATGAGGTCGCCGCGCGCGTCGGCGGAGAGCGGAGCCTGCTCAGCGCCCCTTGATCGGTTGCGTGGCCGTCGTGTGCTCGGGCGGCGGCGCGTCCACCGAATCCACCCGCACCAGAATGGCCGTGATGTTGTCCAACCCGCCGTGGCGATTCGCTTCTTCGATCAGACGGTCCACCTGCTGCTGCGGCATCTCGCCCGGGGCCAGCGACTCCGCCAGCTGGTGATCCTCCAGCATCCCCGTCAGCCCGTCCGACGCCAACAGGAACAGGTCGTCCGGCTTCACCGTCCCGACGTAGATGTCGGGGATGACGTCGCTGTTGGCGCCCACGCAGCGCGTGATCACGTTGCTGTAGGGGTGGGTGCGCGCCTGCTCGGGCGTGAGGTACCCGGCGTCCACCTGCTCCTGGACGTAAGAGTGGTCTTTGGTGACCTGCGTGAGCCGGGCGTCGCGCTGCAGGTAGGCGCGGCTGTCGCCCACCTGGCCGATGAGGAACCGCGTTTCGAACAGGACCAGCGCGGTGACGGTGGTGCCCATGCCGCGCTTGTCGTGCTCGGTGAGTGTCCGCTGAAAAATCGCCGCGTTGGCCGAGCGGATCGCGTTGCGCATGCGGTCGGCGACCTGCTCGTCATTGAGCCCGCGCAGCGAGCCCAGCTCCCGCGCGATCAACCGCACCGCCATCTCGCTCGCCACCTCGCCCGCCGCGTGGCCACCCATGCCGTCCGCCACGAGAAAAATCCCCCGCTCGGGGATCATGAGGTAGCTATCCTCGTTCCCCGACCGGATGATGCCGACGTCGGTCCGGCCTGCGCAGGTGATATGCACGATCGCTACGTCAGAATCCAATACGCCACCGCGGCGAAGCCCAGCAGCAACACCGCCGCGCTCGCTCCACATCCCTTCCCCTTCTTTTCCGCGACCGGGGGCGGCACGGGCCGCTTCGGCGCCGCCTTGGCGGGCGGCGCGGGCGGGGCAGCCTTGGGCGCAGGCGCCGGCGCTGCCGGTTTGGGAGCCGGGGCCGGAACGGCGGCGGGCGCCGGGCTCGCAGGTTTGAACGCCTCAATCATCTTGGTGCCGCCACCTTTGGCGACCCCCATCGCGTCGTCGGTCGGCTCGAACACGAGCTGCACGTCGCCGAAGCGCACCATGGCTCCCGGGGCCAGCGGTGCGTCGCCCTGCACGCGCTCGCCGTCCACGAAGGTCCCATTGGTGGACTCCACGTCCGTCAGAATCCACACGCCCTCGCGGCGCTGCAGCTTGGCATGCGAAGTGGAGACGGACTCGTCCGGCAGCACGACATCGTTGTAATCGGCCCGGCCGATGTTGATCACCGGCGTGCGCAGCTGGATGCGCTGGCCCTTGAGGGTGCCGGAGCGCACCAGCATGTTCGCCAGCGGTCCCGCCTGGCTGGCCCGGCCCGCCGGGGGCGGAGCCGCGGGCATGCCGAACGAGGTGTTTTTGAGCCGCTCGCCCGAGCTGCCCGTAGCGGGCGCCGGACTGGGCTGGGGCGCGGCTGGCGGCTGGCTAGCGGCCGGCCCCGGTGGAGGGGGGCTTGGGGCGGCGGGGGCAACGTCGGCGTAGAAGCGGAAGCTCTCCTCACCCAACTTGATCACGTCGCCGCGGGCCAGCACGCGCTGGCCCTGCACCCGCTCGTCGTTCACCCACGTCCCGTTGGTGCTCGAGTCGACGATGGCGTAACCCTTCGGCGTCACCATGATCTCGGCGTGACGCCGCGATATGTCCTTGCCGGCGACGACCACGTCGCACGTCGCTTCGCGTCCGAACACCAGGGACGCCCCGGCCACCGCGTATTCGCGGCCGTCGACCAGGCTCACGACGCGGCCGCCGGTATTCCCGGTCTTCCCCCCTTTGCCCTTCGCCGCCTGCGCCATCATCTGCGGCAGGTTGACCGCCTCGACGTACTGCGTGCTGCCGGAGCGGCGCTCGTCGACGAATGTCAGCTCGTTCGGACCCACCTGCACCTTGTCGCCGTGCAGCAGCGGCGTCGGCTCGGCGCCGAGACGCACGCCGTTGATGAGCACCTCGGCTTCGGGCACGGCCTTGCGGATCACGACCTGGCCGTCGGGCGTGCCCTCGAACAGCGCATGTCTGGGAAGAACGTCCGCGCCGCCGACCTGTATGGCGCAACCCGCGTCGCTGCCGAGAGCGACGGTGCCGGGTGGAATGGTGAACTTTTTGCCACCGAGTTCAAGCAACGCCATCGGGAGCACTCCTCGCGGGAAAAGCCGAGCCGGAAACTACTCCCGGTCGCGTAACCACGCAACCGACCGGGGGTTACGTGCTCTCGACGTCCTCTTCCATACCGATCAGACCGCTGCGCAACCAGCGCCAGAACAGCACCGATCCGAAGATCACCGTCGCGTAGCTGTTGATGAACCGCCAGATGAGCGTGTAGCTGGGCACCAGCGGGCGCGGCACGTAGAGCGACATCACCGCGGCGGACAACAACTCGGCGAGCCCCGACGCGCCGGGCGTCGGCGCGAAATACAAGAGGAACGTAATGAACGTCTGCAGCAGCAGAATGTCGACGAAATTCGCGTGAATTCCCAGACAGCGGAGCGCGATGTAGCCGGCCAGCAGCTTGTTGGCATGCGACGGCCCCGAGAGCACGATGGCCCACATCAGGGCCAGGAAGCCCCGCGGCGACGAGAACGCCACCATGCATTCGTGCGCCCGGTCGATCCCTGCGCGTAAGCCCGCGATGCGGCCGGCGATACGCTGGTTGCGGCGCTCGAGGCGCGACGCCAGGCGGTGCACCAGGTCGCGCAGCAGTCGCGGGAACACCATCGCGAAGGCCATCAACACGCCCAACAGCGCGAAGATGCCGAGGCTCGTCTTGAAGAGCCCGTACAGCGTGATTCCCAGCGGCAGGCCGAATCGCTCGAGCGCGTGCCCCGCGCCGAACGCGATGGCCACCGGGCCGGCGATCGCGAAGAACGCCACCGTGGCGACGAACGTCATGAAGGTCGACGTCATCGCCTCGGGCAGGCTCACACCGGCCCGCCGCATGGTCCACATCATCATCGGGCCGGCGCCGGTCTGGAACGGCGTCAGGTAGGCGCCCCAGGCGCTCATGCCGCCCGAGATGATCATCTTCCGCCAGGGCACACCGGGGTGGACATGCCGGGCCACGACCCACAGCCGCGTGCCGCCCCCCAGCCAGTCCATGGACGCGAGCCCCAGACCGACGATGAACCAGCCCCAGTGCAGGCCCACCAGGGCGGACACGAAAGCCTGGAAGTTGTCGCCGTAGAGCAGCAGGCCGACCACGCCGGCGAGCGAGATGAGAGCGAAGAGCTCCAGGCCACGGCGGAGCAGGCGGGGTGTGAGGTGGAGCGGCATGCGGGGCCAAACTAAGGGACAATCGGTTAAGTTTCCAGGTTATGCGCGCCGCACCTGACCGCATCGTTCTTCGCAACGCACGCCAGCACAACCTGAAGGGGATCACGGTCGAGTTCCCGCGCCGGGCGCTCACCGTGATCACGGGTCCGTCCGGGTCGGGAAAGAGCTCCCTCGCCTTCGACACGCTGTACGCCGAGGGCCAACGGCGCTACGTCGAGTCGCTTTCGACGTACGCCAAGCAGTTCCTCGAGCGCATGCCCAAGCCGCTGCTGGATTCCCTCGAGGGCATCTCGCCCGCCGTGGCGATCGAGCAGAAGAACCCCACCACGTCGAGCCGCTCGACGGTCGGGACGGC
>DATLWA010000083.1:0-5518 GCA_035576905.1 Gemmatimonadales bacterium | reverse complement strand
CTGCGGCTCGAGCACCGCAATGGACGCGAAGTTCACGATCGTGCCGCCGCCGCGCGCGGCCAAGGCGGGGATCGCGGCCTGCGACATGAGGAAGGTCGTCTTGACGTTGATCGCGAATTCGCGGTCCAGGATCTCGACCGGGATCTGCGCCGCGGGGCCCACGTGCAGCAGACCGCCGGCGACGTTGATCACGACGTCGAGCCCGCCGAATTCCTTCTGGGCCAAGGCGACGGCGGCGCGCGCATCATCGGGCTTGGTGAGATCACCGGTGAATCCCCGAGCCGCGGCGCCCTGCGCCGTGAATTCCTTGGCGCGCTCGGCCACGTCGGGGACGCGGTCCACCAACACGAGCCGCGCACCCGCTTTGCCCAGCGCCCCGGCGACGGCGTGGCCGATCTGGCCCACGCGGCCGACGCCCGTGACGAGGGCGACCTTGCTGCGGAAATCAGCCACCGCGGCCCACGGCGGCGACGATGTCGTCCACATCGGGCATGCCGCGCTGCGCGAACGCGATGGTGCCGTTCTTGGCGACGACGTACACGGTGCGCTGAATGCCTTTGTCGTCGTCCTTCAGGGCGTGAAAGGCGCGCGCCGCCGCGCGATCGGGATCCGACAGCAGCGGAAACGGAAACTGGAACTTGGCGGCGTACTTCTGGTGGGCCTCGATCCCGGCGGGATTGACGCCGAAGGGCTGGATGCCGCCCCGCTCGAACTTGGTCATCTCATCGCGCACGGCGGAGAGTTGACGGTTTCAGCCGGGGGTGTTGTTGCCGGGATAGAATATCAGGGCGACGTGTTGCTGCTTCAGCACGTCGCGCAGGCGGTACGTCTTGTCGTCATGCGCCGCCAACTGGAAATCGGGCGCGTGAGCGCCGATGGCGAGCACTTCACTCATGTGCGCCTCGCTTCGAGTCGTTCCAGCCATTCGAGCGGCACGTCGATGCCGCCCAACGGCGCGTGCGTGTTGCCCAGCTCGGTGTCGCCGTGCCAATCGGAGCCGCCGCTGATCCCGAGCCCCAGCCGGTCGGCGATGCGCGTGAGACGCGCCTCGGTCCCGGCGTCGTGGCTCGGATGGCGCACCTCGAGGCCGTCGAGCCCTTGCTCCTTGAACTGCCGCACCTGTCCTTCGCTGCCGCGATCGCCCAGATGCGCCGCCACGGCGATGCCACCCACCGCATGTACCAGCTCCGCCACCTGCGCCAACGTCGGCAACGGTTTCTCGACATAGGCCGGGCGTCCGCGCCCAAGGTAGCGCGTGAACGCCTCGTTGAGGTCGGACACGGCCCCCTGCTCGACCAGGGCGCGGGCGACGTGCGGGCGGCCCAGCGCGCCCCCTTGCACCTGCGCCGCGACATCCGCGGCGCCGATTTCCACGCCGAGTCGCTGCAGTTTCTCCACCATTTGCTCGCCGCGCCGCTGTCGTTGCGCGCGGGTGGTCGTGAGGAACGTTTCGAGCCGCGGATCCCCCACCGGCAGGAAGTAGCCCAGCACGTGCAGCTCGCCCCACGGCGCCTTCACGCTGAACTCGCACCCCGCGACGATCCGCACACCGAGCGCGGCGGCGGCCTGAGTGCAGGCGGTGACGCCGGCGGTCGAATCGTGATCGGTGAGGGCGATGGCCGCGAGCCCCGCGGCGTGTGCGACGCCCGCCACGTCTGCCGGCGCCACTTCCCCGTCCGACGCGGTGGAGTGGCAGTGCAGATCAACGCGCGCCGTAGGAGCCCTCCGGCGCCGTCCACCCGGGCTGCGACTGGTGGAACAGCTCCACCAGCTGCTTATCGCTCAGCTCGGCGAGCGCCGCGTCGGGACTGCGATTGCCGACCGGCGAGAAGCGCGTGTAGCGGCGCTTGCGGTCGGGTCCCGTACCCAGCTCGAACACGATGCCGAACTGGTCGCGGTTGTAGACCGAGGAGCGTCCCGCGGGCGCCACTTCCCAGCGCTCGCCGTCGACCGCGATCGTGCGGCCGGCCATCAGGCCTCCGCCCCGGCGCCGAGCGGCACTTCGCTCCACAGCTCCCAGGCGTCGGGCGCGTAGGTGCCGAGCTGCTTGAGCTTCTTCTCGAGCTGAATCTCTTCGGGCAGGCGCGACGCCTGGGCGCGGTGGCTCATCTCGGTGGGGCTCTCGGAGAACTCGATGAACAGACGCGGGTCCTTGGCGTGGCGGAACAGCCAGATGCGCTGGCCGCGCGCGTCGGCGAACTGCTGCAGCTCGCGCAGCACCGCCAGATAGTCGGCCTCGTTGGGCGCGGGCACGCGCACGCGCGACGCGGTGAGCACCTTGGGCATAACGCTACAACTCCTGCTCGGGAAAGTCCTGCAACATCGCTTTGACGTCGGCGAGGTAATGATCGGCGTCGGCGCCGTCCACCACGCGGTGATCGTACGACATCGTCAGCATGCCCATCGTGCGGATCGCGATGGTGTCGGACCCGTCGGGCAGCGTCAGGACCTTGGGCCGCTTCTCGATCGCGCCCACGCCCAGGATCGCCACCTGCGGCTGATTGATGATGGGAATGCCGGCGTAGGGGCCGAACACCCCCGGATTCGTGATGGTGAACGTGCCGCGCTGGATTTCGTCGGGCGACAGCTTCTTGGAGCGCGCCCGCTCGCCCAGGTCGTTGATGGCGCGCGCGAGGCCCTGCAGCGACAGCTCGTCGGCGTGCTTGATGACCGGCACGATCAGGCCCCAGTCGAGCGCCACGGCGATGCCGATGTTCACGTCCTTGCGGTAGATCGTGGCATCGGTGGTGACGGCCGCGTTCACGATCGGGTGCTTCCGCAGATTCGCCGCGCAGGCTTTGGCGATGAACGCGAGGAACGTGAGATTCACCCCGCGCTCGGCATAGCTCGCCTTGAACTTCTTGCGCAGCTCGGCGATGCGCGTGTAGTCCACCTCGAAGAAGCTCGTGACGTGCGCCGATACGCGGCGCGACATGATCATGTGGTCGGCCGTGATCTTGCGGATCTTGGACCACGGCTCGACACGGTCCCCGGGCCAGGCGTCGACGGCCGGATGGGCGATGGGACCGCTGGGCGCTGACGGGAGACGGGAGACGGGAGACGTGGCCGGTACGCCGCGCTCGATGTAGCCCAGGATGTCGTTCTTGGTCACGCGACCCGCGAAGCCCGATCCCGGAATCCCGGCGATATCCACCTGATGCTCGGCCGCGATCTTGCGGACCAGCGGCGTGGACTTGCGGCGGAGACGCTCTTCCGCGGTCTCGGTGCCGTCACCGCCCTTGGGGACGGTAGGAGACGGTAGGGGACGGGAGGGGACGGGAGGCGCGGGCGGCACAGTGGCCTTCGCGGCTGCGGCGCCGGCACCCCCGGGAGCAGCGGGTGCCCGCTGGGCTGCTGCGACCGGGGGTGCCGGGGGCGCAGCCGCTACGGGGGCTGCCGCGGTCGAGACTGCGCCCTTCTCGGTTTCGATCACCGCCACGAGCGTCTGCACCGGTACGGTCTGCCCTTCCTGCACTTTGATCTCGGCCAGCACGCCAGCCGTCGGTGCAGGAATCTCGGCGTCGACTTTGTCGGTCGAGATCTCGAACAGCGGCTCGTCGCGCTTGACCTCGTCGCCCAATTTCTTGAGCCACTTGGACAGCGTGCCTTCGGCGATCGACTCGCCCATCTGCGGCATGAGTACGTCAACGCGGGCCATATCTGCTCCTTAGTACTTCGCCAACCAGCGAGCCGCCTTCACAACGTCGTCCGTTTGCGGCAGAACGTAATCCTCGAGCGTCGGCGCGTACGGCAGCGGCACATCGTGCGCCGTGACGCGCATGATCGGGCCATCGAGCCACTCGAACGCCTGCTCGTTGATGCGCGCGGCGATCTCCCCGGCGACACCGCCGGTGCGCGTGTCCTCGTGCACGATCAACACCTTGTTCGTCTTCTTGATGCTCGTCATGATCGCGGCATCGTCGAGCGGCAGAATCGTCCGCAGATCGATCACCTCGACCGAGAGGCCGTCGTCCTTGGCGAGCTGCTCGGCGGCCTCGAGCGACTTCCAGACCGTCGCGCCGTAGGTGACGATCGTCAGGTCCTTGCCCTCGCGCGCGGTGCGCGCCTGGCCGATCGGCGTCAGCACCTCGCCCGCCGGCAGCTCTTCCTTGATGCGGCGATAGAGCCACTTGTGCTCGAGGTAGAGCACCGGATCTTCGTCGCGCACCGCGCTCTTGATCAAGCCCTTCGCATCCCGCGCGGTCGCCGGATAAACGATTTTCAAGCCCGGCGTGTGGAAGAACGCGGCTTCGGGATTCTGCGAGTGGAACGGCCCGCCGCGCACGTAGCCGCCGCACGGCCCGCGCACCACCATCGGCGTACTCAGCCCGGCGCGGTAGCGCGCGGTGGCGACGTAGTTGGTGAGCATGTCATAGGCGCAGGAGATGAAGTCGATGAACTGCATCTCCGCCACCGGCCGCAGCCCCATATGGGCGGCGCCCGCCGCCGCGCCCACGATCGCCGCCTCGGAAATCGGCGTGTCGATCACTCGGGCTTCACCGAACTTCTTCTGGAAGCCCTCGGTGACCTTGAACGCGCCGCCGTAGGCACCGATGTCCTCGCCCAGGAGGAAGACGCGATCGTCGCGCTCCATCTCCTCCCACAGTCCCTGGCGAATCGCCTCGAGGTAGGTGATCTCCGCCATCAGATGCTCCGATACCAGAGGCGCTCGGCCGCCGCCGGCTGCGCGAACACGGCGCCCAGCGCCGTGTCGCCCTCGGGCAGCGGCTCGTTGACGCAGGCGTCGGTCGCCTGGTCCACTTCGTCGCGCACGTCGGCATCGATGTCGGTCAGGTCCTGCTCCTCCACCCAGCCGTTGTCGAGCAGCTGCTTGACGTAGCGATCCACCGGATCGTTGGTGGCCGCCCAACGCTCGATCTCTTCCTTGGGCTGATAGCTCTGGTCGTCGTGCTCGGCGTGCCCCTTCCGACGGTAGGTCTTCACCTCGATGAAGTGCACGCCCTTCCCCGCGCGCGCTCGACCCGCGGCGAGCTTGGTCGCCTCGTACACGGCGAGCACGTCGTTGCCGTCGACGGTCACGGCCGGAATGCCGTAGCCTTTGGCTTTGTCGGCGAGATCTTTCACGGCGTACTGCTTGGCGGGCGGCGTGGAATAGGAGTAGCCGTTGTATTCACCGATCACGACCAGCGGGCAGCGTTGCACGGCGGCAAAGTTCAGGCCTTCGTGGAACGTGCCGGTGGATGTGGCGCCGTCGCCGACGTACACCAGCCCCACGCGCGGCTCGCGCCGCATCTTGAACGTGAGCGTGATGCCCGCCATGACGGCGACCATGTCGCCGAGATGCGAGATCTGCCCGAGGTAGCCCGATTCGAGGTCGTTGAAATGGACGTTCATTTCGCGCCCATGGGTGGGGCTTTGGGCTTTGGCCATGTACTGGCGCAGGATCTCGATGGGCGGCGCGCCCATGACGAGCATCGAGCCCAGATTGCGAATCAGGGGCGAGAGGATGTCGCGGTTGGGGCCGCGCTCCAGGGCGTATGCCGAAGCGACCGACTCC
>DATLWA010000082.1:0-3031 GCA_035576905.1 Gemmatimonadales bacterium | reverse complement strand
CCGATGGCGAACGAGGACGGCAGCGTGCGGGTGGTGTTCAACGGCGAGATCTACAACTACCGCGCCCTCACGGCCGAGCTCAAGGCCCAGGGCCACCGCTTCCGCGGCACGTCCGACACGGAAGTGCTGGTGCATCTCTACGAGGAGCTGGGCGAGCGCATGGTGTCGCGGCTCGCCGGCATCTTCGCATTCGCCATCTACGACAGCCGGCGGCGGCAGCTGCTGCTCGCCCGCGACCGCTTCGGTGTCAAACCGCTGTTCTACGCGGTGCATGACGGCCAGTGCGTGTTCGCGAGCGAGATGAAGGCGATCCTAGCCGCCCCCGGCTTCCGGCCGGCGGTCGATCGCCAGGCCTGTTACGATTTTCTCGGGCTGGGCTATATCCCCGAGCCGGCGACCGGTTTCGCGAACATCCACGCGCTGCCCAAGGCGAGTTGCGCCGTCGTGGACGCCCGCGGGCTCCGGATCCGTCCGTACGAGTGCATCGAGCCGCTGGTCGAGTCCCGCCGCTCGCTGGCCGACGCCACGACCGCCGTGGCGGAGGCCTTGCTCAACGCGGTGTCCGCGCAATCGGTGGCCGACGTGCCGGTGGCAGCCTTGCTCTCCGGTGGGATCGACTCGTCGCTCGTCGTGGCGGCGCATCGCGTCGCCGGTCAGGATACGGCGACCACGTTCAACGTCCGTTTCCCCGATCGCGCGCACGACGAGACGTCCCTGGCGCTCGCCGTGTCGCGGCAGTACGGGACCAACCACCACACGATCGACCTGGCCGACGGCGCGATGCAGGCGGACGCGATCTTCGACCTGCTGCGTCATTTCGATCAGCCGTTCGCGGACACGAGCTTCCTCCCGATGTATTGGATCTCGCGCGCCGTGCGCGAGCGCGGCATCATCTGCACGCTGTCGGGCGACGGCGGCGACGAGGCCTTCGGCGGCTACCCCCGTTTCTGGCGGGCCGAGCGGCTTGCCAAGCTCATGCGCCTGCCGGCGTGGGTCAGCGCGGCGGCGGACACGGCCGGGGCCGGCCTGGCGCGGTGGACGCGCGATTGGGGGCGGCAGGTTTCCAAGGCGGCGCGGTTGGCGCACGCGGGCCGTAAGGATTCCGCCGTGATCCTCGCCGGCCTGTCGAACTATCTGGCGGAAGACCAGAAACAAACCCTCGTGCGTCCGGACGCGCGCGCGGGTCTGCAGTCGTGCTTCCGCCACTTCGACGGCCACCAACCGCCCGCCGCGCCCGACCTGGAGGAGCTGTCGCGCCGCATGACGGGCAGCCTCTTCGACGTCAGTCTGCCGTCGGACATGCTGCGCAAGGTCGACATGATGAGCATGCGCGCGAGCATCGAGGTGCGCGTGCCCCTGCTCGACGAGCGGCTGGTGGCCATCGGTCTGTCGCTGCCGCACCGCCTCAAGACGGACGGACGGCGCGGGAAGCTCGTGCTGCGCGAGCTCGCGGCGCGCTGGCTGCCACCCGCGGTGACGGCACACCCGAAGCACGGGTTCACGGTGCCCCTCGACGTCATGATGCCGGCGGACGTTCATGCGGCGCTCGCGGACGTGCTGCTCGGACCCAACGCCCGCACGCGCCCGGTCCTCGATACCGGCTTGGTGGAGTCATGGCTGCGACAGTTCCGCGCGGCCCGTGCGGGCCGCAGGGGCGGCGTCATCAGTCGGGCCGGTTTGTATCAGCGGATCTTCATGGCACTGGCGCTCGAGCTGTGGCTGCGCGAATGGCACCTCTCATGGTGAGGGCCGCGGAGCGCACGACATGAGACTGGCCGTTTTTACCAGCAAGTACCCGGCGCGCGTCTCGACCTTCTTCGAGCGCGACATGCGCGCGCTGATCGAAGCGGGCGTCGAGATCGACATCCTCCCGCTGTTGCCCCTGGATGCGCGGTTGTGGCGCTACGGACTGGACATCCTGGACGAGAACGTGTTGCCGCGCTCCCGGGTCCATCACCTCAGCCTGCCCGCAAGCTTCTGGCGGGCGCGACCCTGGCGCCGCGCCGGCACCGTGGTGCGCGCGGCCGCGGCTATCAGTGCTTCCGCCATCCGCTACGGTCCGGTGCCGTTGCTCAAGAGCCTGTATGTGCTCCCCAAGGCGTGGGCCTGGGCCGCGGAACGCGGCGATCAGTACGATCACATTCTCGCGTACTGGGGCAACTACGCGGGCACCAGCGCCTATTTGTTCCACCGTCTCATCGGCCGGCGCATTCCGCTGACCCTGTGGCTGCACGCGGGTACCGATCTGTATCAGCGTCAGGTGTACCTGCGCGAGAAGCTGCGGTACGCCGACGGCATCGTGACCTGCTGCGACTTCAATCGCACGTACATGATCGAGCGCTACGGCGACGCCGTGCCGGGGCTGGCGGAGCGCATTCACGTGAGCTACCACGGCCTCGACCTCGCCCATTTCAAGTTCCAGCCCGAGGCCCGTCCCGCGGCGCGGATCGTGGCGGTGGGCCGGCTCGCGAAGCACAAAGGGTTCGATTACCTGCTGCGGGCGGCGCGCCTGCTGCGCGACCGCGGGCGCCCGGTGGAAGTGGTCCTGGTCGGCGACGGCGACGAGCTGGGGAACTTGCGCGCCCTGGCGGCGGACCTGGGGATCGCCGACGCCGTCCGCTTTGCGGGCTGGTTGTCCTTCGCCGACGTGCAGCAGGCGATGACCGACGCGACCATGCTCGTGCACCCGTCGCCGGGGTTGGGCGACGGCCTGCCGAACGTGCTGCGCGAAGCCATGGCGCTGGGGACACCCGTCATCGCGAGCCATGTCGCCGGGATTCCCGAAGCCCTCGACCAGGGTCGGTGCGGCCTGCTCGTGGCGCCGGGCGACGTCGGCGCGCTCGCCGATGCCGTCGTGCGTCTGCTGGACGATCCGGAGCTGCGACGCCTTTTCGCGACGCGCGGGCGGCAGCGCACCGAGAGCGAGTTCGACATGTGGCGCAACGGCGCGCGCCTCGCGGACCGCTTGCGTAACACCACCGCGGCGGCACGGTGCTGATCACCTTCTCAGGACTCGACGGCGCGGGCAAGT
>DATLWA010000081.1:0-3496 GCA_035576905.1 Gemmatimonadales bacterium | reverse complement strand
GACGCGCCGGAGGCGACGTTGAGCAGCGCGTTGAGAATCGGCCAGTCGGCGATGGCGTCGGAGCCATCGCGCATGCCTTCGGTCTCGCGAAACGGCGATGCCACCGATCCCGTGTCGAGATGGTCGCGCCCGATCACGATCGGCGCGGACAGATCGCCTTTCTTCACCAGGTCGTTCAGCGCCACACCGAAACGCGCGCGCTCGCCCTGCCCCAACCAACAGATGCGGGCCGGCAGGCCTTGAAACGCCACGCGCTCGCGCGCCAGCGCGATCCAGCGGCGCAGGTGCTCGTTCTCGGGAAACAGCTCGAGCACCAGGTCGTCGGTGCGATGCAGATCCTTGGGATCGCCCGACAGTGCCACCCACCGGAATGGGCCGCGCCCTTCGCAGAACAGCGGCCGGATGTATTCGGGGACAAAGCCAGGAATCGTAAACGCGTCCGTGACGCCCGCGTCGGCCGCCACCGTCCGGATGTTGTTGCCGTAATCGAACGCCACCGCGCCGGCGCGCTGCAGCGCGAGCATCGCGCGTACGTGCGCCGCGATGCCGTCCACCGCGCGGGCGACGTAGGTCTTGGGATCGTCGCGGCGCAACGTCGCCGCGGCCGCGAGCGATAGCCCGGGCGGCACGTAGCCGTTGAGGGTGTCGTGGGCCGAGGTCTGATCCGTGAGCACATCGGGCGCGAAGCCGCGGCGCGCCAACTCGGGCAACACCTCGGCGCAGTTCCCCACGAGTCCCACGGACAGGGCCGTCTTCGCCCGCCGCGCGTCTTCACACCACCGCAGCGCCTCATCGAGCTGCGTGGTGGACTTGTCGAGATAGCGCGTCTCCAACCGCCGCTGCACGCGTGCCGGGTCGACTTCGACCGCGAGGCACACGCCGCCATTGAGGGTCGCGGCGAGGGGCTGGGCGCCGCCCATGCCGCCGAGCCCGCCCGTGAGCACGATGCGGCCCGCGAGCGAGCCGCCGAAATGCTTGCGCGCCACCGCCGCGAACGTCTCGTACGTTCCCTGGAGGATTCCCTGCGTGCCGATGTAAATCCACGAGCCGGCCGTCATCTGGCCGTACATGATCAACCCCTGGCGCTCGAGGTCGCGGAACACATCCCACGTGGCCCAGCGGCCCACGAGGTTAGCATTGGCGATCAGCACGCGCGGCGCGTCGGGGTGCGTCGTGAAGACGCCCACGGGTTTCCCCGACTGCACCAGCAGCGTCTCGTCGTCGGCCAGCGTGGTGAGGGTGCGGACGATGGCGTCGTAGGCGGCCCAATTGCGCGCCGCCTTGCCCGTGCCGCCGTACACCACCAGGTCCTGCGGCCGCTCGGCGACTTCGGGATCGAGGTTGTTCATCAGCATCCGCAGGGCCGCTTCCTGCACCCAGCCGCGGCACGTGCGGGTCGCGCCGCGGGCGGCCCGGACCACGCGCGGGCCGCTCACCCACCCTCCGGCGCGGGATCGAACGTTCCGGCGCGCACGCCGGCCGCCACGCGCTCGATCTCGTCGCTCATCGGCCGGTCGCGGTCCAGGGCCGGCACTTCACGGCGCAGCGCGGCATACAGCGTCGCCACGCCCTTGCCGGGCCGCAGCGGCTTCAGGAACTCGAGCCCCTGCGCGCCGGCGAGCAGCTCGATCGCCACGATGCGGGCCGCGTCGGCGAAGATCCGCTCGGCCTTCCAGGCGGCGGTCATGCCCATCGGCACGACGTCTTCCTGGTTCGCCTCGGTGGGGATCGACTGCACGCTCGCGGGAGTCGCCAGCACGCGCGCATCGGCCGCCAGCGCGGCCGCGGCGATCTGCGCCGTCATGAAACCCGACTCGAGTCCCGGCTCGCGCGCCAGGAAGGCGGGCAGGCCCGACGAGAGGTCGGGGTTGACCACCCGCTCGAGTCGCCGCTCGGCGAGCCCCGCGAGCGTGGCGAGCACGATGCCCAGCACGTCGAGCGCCAACGCGATCGGCTGGCCGTGGAAATTCCCGCCCGACAGCACGTCGTCGCCGAACACCAGCGGATTGTCGGTGGCCGCATTGATTTCAGTCGTCACGATCCGGTCGGCGAACGCGATGCCTTCGCCCACGGCGCCCAGCACCTGCGGCGTGCAGCGCAGCGAATAGGCGTCCTGCACGCGCGGATCGTTCTCGCGATGCGACTCGCGGATTTCCGAGTCGGCCAACAGGTCGCGGAGCAGCGCCGCGGAGCGCTGCTGCCAGGCGTGCGGCCGCGCGTCGTGGATGCGCGCGTCGAACGGCACGGGCGTGCCGCGCACCGCTTCGAGGCTCGCGGCCGCCGCCCCGTGCGCCGTGCGCCACAGCACCCACGCGTCGCGCACCAGCAGGGCGGCGAGGCCGGTCTGCGCCTGCGTGCCGTTCACGAACGCGAGGCCTTCTTTCGCTTCGAGCGTGATGGGCTTGAGCCCCGCGGCGCCGAGCCGCGCGCCGCCCTCGCCCTCACCCACCATGGCGAGCGCCAGATGTGACAGCGGCGCCAGGTCGCCCGACGCGCCGACGCTGCCCTGCGACGGCACCACCGGGTGCACCTTGCGGTTCAGCATCTCCACGATCAGCTCGGGCAGCGCGGCGCGCACGCCGCTCGACCCTCGCAGCAGCACGTTGGCGCGCAGCAGCATCATCGCCCGCACCGCCTCGACCGCCAGCGGCTCGCCCACGCCCGACGCGTGACTGCGGATCAGGTTGAGCTGCAGCTGGCGCAGCTGATCGGGCGGGATGCGCACGTGCGCCAGTTTGCCGAAGCCGGTGTTGACGCCGTACATCACGTCGCCGCGCTGCAGCGCCGCCTCCACCGTGCGCCGCGACGCCGCGACGCCCGCGAGCGCGGACTTGGCGATGGCCACCGCGGCTCCGCCGCGGGCCACGGCAACGATGTCGGCGATGGTGAGGGAGCGGCCGTCGAGCGTGATAGTTGGCGGCATCCCGAAACTTACAGGTGGCCGGGTAAAGCGACAGCGGCCAGGTCGAAAACCCCTGGCCGCTGTGTCCCGGTAACCGGCGGCAGCTTGGCGCCTGAGGACTATTTCGCGCCTGCGACCGTCCCACCCGTCGCGTTCGCGACGGGAAGCTTGCCGCGGAGCTGAAGCTCCGGGTTGCCGGGGTCGGTCTGGAAGCTCCAATCGAAGATCAGGTAATCGCGCCCGACGTGCGTCACGCGCAACGCGCCATATCGCACCGTCTGGCCCTCGATGATCTGGAACACGTAGCCATAACCCGGCACGGCTTCGATCATGTTGCGCGTGTAGCCGGAATCGGGCGCGAAGTCGATCGACGTCAGGTCGGCGAGCGGCGTGGACGCGTACGTCCGCACGCTGGTCCCGGTGAATTCGGGCACGATCCACAGCGACGAGTCGGTCGGGTCGCGATAGATCCAGAAGTCGATGTCGGTGCGGTTGCCGTCGGCCACCACGCCCAGCTCGGCGGGCTGCGCCAGCCCATCGTGATTGCCGTCGTTCCAGAAGCGGAAGCCCGACTGCGGCTGGTTCGCCTGGTAG
>DATLWA010000080.1:0-31916 GCA_035576905.1 Gemmatimonadales bacterium | reverse complement strand
CGACGCCGTCGGCCTGACCGATGCCGCCGACGATCGAATTGATCTGGAAGTACGCTTCGACGTGATTCCAGTTGCCCTTGTAGCCGGTGCCGGCGGTCGGCTGGAACGCCACCTGGCCGGCCGAGAATTCTTTGTCGTTGTACCAGGGCGGCATGTTGAAGCACGTCGTGACGACGTTGGCTTCGACGACGCCGTTGCAGCCGTCCACCGAGCGGTTCTCGGTCGTGCCGACGAGGCTGAACGGCGGCGTGCCGAGCGAGCTGTTGATCGCCTTGTTGTCCTGCAGCTGCACGCGCGGGATCCCGCCGTTCTGGTAGTTCTGCTCGACGTAGGTCGTCATCCAGTTGTTGGACGGCCCGTCGAAGTCGCCGTCGAGATCGCTCAGCACGAGAAACTCGTGCGGGTGGTAGGTGTGCGCCGAGCCGACCCAGTTGTCGCTGTACTTCACCCAGTAGCTGATGTACAGGGTCGGCGACGCCGGGAAGAGGTGCCGCGCCGAACCGCCCCACGTGGGCTGGGTGGCGCCGGGCAGGAAGTGCACCTCGAGGGCGTTGCTGCTGCCCGCGACGTGCTGGGTGTTGGTGATCGCCATGGCGGTGTTGTCGTACCAGCCGCGTGCGGCGAAGGCGTTGTCTTCGAACGATTCCTGGAACAGGAGGCTCCCCGCTGCGGGGGCCGATGTCAGGGCGCTGGTCTTGGTCGGACCGCTGATGGGCTGGTCTCCCACGCTGCAGGCGAAGAGCACTGCCAGGGGGAGGAGCGCCGCGGCACGTTTGAACCCGGCCAGGCGCATCGCAAGCTTGTGCAGGAACGTCATAGATACCTCTCTCGTCAATTGGGACCGGTGCGGCCGGCCGATTCGCGGCGTCGGCTGCTCCGAGTCGTTTGAAAAAACCAGCACGAGTGGACCACGGTCACGCGGGGGGCTAGCAACCACCCCCCGCGTGTCACGTTTCCGGTGCTAGGGACCGACCCAGTGGTCAGTACGGATTTGGATGCCGGCGAAGTACCACGGGAGCCCGGTATCCACCGCTCCCTGTTGCCCGTTGTTGCCCACACCAAACGTCGTCATGTAGGCCGGGTCGACGCAGAAACTGTTGCCCGCCGCGTAGAACGACGCGAGCGTCCAATCGCTCTTGCCGTTCCAGCTCGCCGAGCCCGGGTCGCTCTGCTGATAGCCCGAGTCGTCGTACAGCAGATTCCCCGCCGCGTCGTACAGGCGCGGATGCACCTGGACGTGTGTCGGGTCCACATAGTGCACGTAGTACTCGAAGCGGTACCACACGCCGTGGCTCAGCGTCACCGGCGGCGTCCAGTACCCGATCGGGTATGTGTAGCCGCAACCGTAGACGCCCATCGTGAAGGTCCACCCGGCGGCGCTGCTGTATTTGCGCGTGTAGAGCAAGTTGCCGTACTGCCAGGTGTCGACCGTGACGACGTGGTCGCCCGCGGGGGACGTGTCGTCGTTGCGCATGAAGTAGCGCAGGTAGTAGTCCGTCGTCGCAGGCAGGATGTTGGCCTGCTGCAGATTGGCCGCGAGCGTCGAGCCGCGCTGCAGCACCTTGAGGGCGTTGCGCCCGCCCGGGGCATTGACGCTCGCCCCGCTCACCACCGACATGAGCTGGACGCCCGTGCCGTTGTTGAACTCCCAATAATTCTGCCAGCGGCCGCCATCGCTGATGACGCTGGTCGACAGCCCCGTGCCGCTGGTCCAATCACTCTGGAACACCACACCACCGCCGGTCACAACCGGCGTGATCGTCAGGACGGCGGCGCCGGTGATCCCTTCACTGGTCGCGCGAATCGTATCCAGGCCCGCGGCCAGCGCGCTCGCCAGTCCGTTGCCGCTCACCGTCGCGAGCAGGGGTGTACTGCTGCTCCACGTCACGGTGCGGCCCGTCAGCACATTACCGCCGGCGTCCCGCAGGGTCGCGCTGAACTGCTGGATGCCGCCCACCAGCAGGCTCGTGGTCGCCGGGCTCAGCGTCACGGACGCGACCGGCGCAGTGGAAACCGCTGCGGCCGCCGTCGTGCCGCTCGCCACGTTGGACAGCGCGCCGAACACAGCGTCGACATTCAAGGTGCCACGGTAGGCGATCAGCTGGAACTGATAACCGGTGGACGCCGCGAGGCCCAGCACGGTGCAGGTCTTGGTCGCACCGATCGTGGTCCCGGCGAGCGGCGTGGCGCAGGTACCGCTCGACACCGAGGACGCCTGCCCCCAGGAGATCGCGCCCGCGGCCCAACGCACGTCGTACTTGGCCGGCAGTCCCGTCCCGTCGGTCACTTCCATGAACGAGAGGGTGACGGAGCTGTCGGTTACGCCCGCCACCGCGAGATTGGCCACCGTGCCCGGATTCCCCGGGGGCGGCGGGGGCGGCGGCGCGACGGTGGTCACCGCGACCGCGCTCGTGTCCAGCAGGGCGGTCGTGACTTCCTGCGCGATCACCCGAAACGCGCCGGCCGCGCTGCCGGCGTTGTACATCCCGCTCGGCGAGATCGTGCCGCCCGTGGCCGTGTAGGAGACGCTCACCGCGACGCTGTCGCCGGTGTTGCGGCGGCCGTAGGCGGTGAATTGCTGCGAACCGCCCGCCGCCACATCCGCGCTCGACGGTGAGAGGAAGATCGCCACCAGGCGGCGCTTCCTGACGCGCCCCGACCCCGTGACCTGCGTGCTGCCGAGGGTCGCCGTCACGGTCACGTCACTGGCCGACGCGTCGGCGGTATACAAACCGTTCGCCGTGATCGAGCCCGCCGACGCGGTCCAACTGACCGTGGCGGGAACGGTGTCACCGGAGGCGGTGATGCCCTTGGCCTGGAATTGCTGGGTCTGTTGCGGATCGAGCGCGACGCTGTCGGGAATGACGACGATTTGCGTCACGGTCCGCCCGACGGGATCCGTGGGCTGCCGCCCGAATTCGCAGGCGGCGAGACCGAGCACGATCGACAGGACCGCGGACAGCAGGAAGCGAGTACGCATAAAAAACCCCTCCTTCAAGAGCTTCGGCGGCTCGACTGGCCTGGCGCTTAGGGCGCGGTAGCCTCGGAGCTTTGCGTCGCCGGCTTTCGCCGGGTTTGCCTTTGTCGCGCTCCCCAGAGGGGAATGCGATCGACCGAAAACAAAAAAGCCGCCAACACACTCGATGCCTTCTCGAGTCGCTGGCGGCCGGGCTGACATGGCGACCACTCGTCGCCGAAGTCCCCTAGCTCTGCGTCGCCGCCTTTCGACGGCTTTGCTCTGAGCAGCGTTTACATCCCGCCGCAAGAACGCGCGTCAAAACAAACTGACGCGAGACTGCAGCAGGCGCGGCACAGTAGCAACGGGGGGTCAAACTGCGCAAGTGGTGCAACGTAAACTGCCGGAGGGATGATACTTAGCTGCTTCGTGTGGCGTGCGGGCCACATTCTAGGGCGCGACGCTGATCCTCGCCTGGTCGTA
This sequence comes from Gemmatimonadales bacterium, assembly GCA_035576905.1. Lineage (GTDB taxonomy): Bacteria > Gemmatimonadota > Gemmatimonadetes > Gemmatimonadales > GWC2-71-9 > DATLWA01. Next base: position 28,477 of record DATLWA010000080.1, on the reverse strand, counting down.
CCAATAACAATCCGTCTCGCGCTTCACATCGCCGACTCCGCCCCAAGTCGGCGCGAGCTGATACTCCTGGATGCCGGCGTCGGCGGGCAAATGCAGATCGACGTACCGCCCCTGTAACACACCATCCAACCACCACTCGGTCACGCCATCCCGCAGGGCGGCGGCCGAGTTGTATCGCACGTGCCATTCGATCCGGTGCCAGCGCCCGAGTGTCACCGGTGTCGCGGTGATGTTGGGATCGAGGCGGCGCACGTCGCCCGGGACTTCCGGCTCGACGCGAATGGTATAGCTCCCGCCGGTGCCGAACATCATGAGGAAAATGTCGCCGCCCGATGCAGTAAACATGAACGCAATCTTGTTGACATCACTCGGCGAGTTATTCTGCCACGGATCGCTGGGCTTCCACCAGAAGGCGAAATACGTGTCTTTCGTGTGCGCCTGCGGATCGTAGAACACGGCCGCCGGCGTGGATCCGCCCGGGAAGCCCACGCCGTAGGTGAACTGCAGCACGGCGGGCGGCGACACCGGCGCGGTGGAGTCGCTCGCCACGACGACGCCGGAGCCATTGGTCGTGGTCCGCTGCACCACGCGCCACCCGTCGCCGGTCAACGCGCTGAAAGGCGCGTCGGTCAGCACGGTGAATCCCGCAGGCTCATTGGGCCAGCCGGCAGCGGGATGCGTCCCACCAGCGCCGCCCACGCCGCATGCCTGCGGCGTACGGAGCCCGATGAGCGTGCGGTCGAGGCAGCCCGCGGTCAGCGCGACGAGCGTAAGGAGATAGAAACGCACCGCCTCGACCCGGGCAGATTGCGTGCCAAAGAGGCCCCGGACGGCATGGAAGTTGCTCATAAATGAGACTACCTAACCATGTGGTTTTATTGATGTTAGCGTCGCTGGGGTACCGCGCGCTGCGGGCCTGTGGGCTCGTTGCGCTCGCTCGCCTTTGGAGCTCGGACGGCGTCATTCTCTGCTACCACAATGTCGTCCCGGATGGCGACAGCGGCCCCGGGAATGGGCTCGGCCTGCACATGCCGCGCACCAATTTCGAGCGCCAGGTGCACTGGCTCACCCGCCACTACGACGTGGTATCGCTGGAAGAAGTCGTCGCGCGCCGTGCCCGGGGTGCTTCCTTGCGCGGCGTGGCGGCCCTGACGTTCGACGACGGATACGCGGGCGTCTTCACGCACGCCTGGCCCCTGCTGCAGCAGCTCGGCGTTCCCGCGACGGTGTTCGTCGTGGCGAACGCGCCCGAGGAGCGCGAAGGTTTTTGGTGGGATCACCCGGCCGTGCAATCCGGCCACTCCGCCGCGCAGCGCGAGGAGTGGCTCACGATCCTGCGCGGCGATCGCGACGCGATCCTGCGAGCCGCCGGCGGTACCAACGGAGCGGCGCCCCTGCCGCCCGCGCTCCGGCCGGCGGACTGGGACACCATCGCCCGCGCGGCCCGGGCCGGCCTCGGCATCGGCGCGCACTCCGCCACCCACCGCGCGCTCCCGGCGCTGGACGCATCCGAGCTGCAGCTCGAGATCGTGGCGGCCCGGGAGATCGTCAAGCGCCACACCGGCGTGACACCGCAGTACTTCGCCTATCCCTACGGCCTGTGGAACGAACGGCTGCGCGAGAGTGTGCGCGCGGCCGGGTACCGCGCGGCCTTCACTCTCGACCACGGCCGCAGCGCGTGGGCCACGAGCGCCTGGTCGCTGCCGCGCGTGAACGTGCCGGCCGGCATCGGCGACGCCGCATTCCAGGCCTGGACCGCGGGTATCGACCTGCGGCGCCGAGCGTGACCATGGACACCACATCGCTGCGGGGTCTGCGCATTGCGCACCTGATCGAGTCGGACGGACCCGGAGGCGCGGAGCGTATGGCCGCGAGTCTCGCGGGCGCGCTGCAGGCGCGCGGCGCCGAGAACCTCGTGGTCGTCCCCGAGCGGGGCGAGGGCTGGCTCGCGCGGCAGCTCGACGGCACGGGCGTGGCGATCCTGCCCGGGCCGCTCGACCAGCCGTTCCCTGCGGTCGCGCGCTGGCTGGCGAGCACGTTCCGCACGCACCGCGTGGCGTTGGCGCACAGCCACGAGTTCATCATGGCGCTGTGCGGCGCGTGGGGCTCCCGCCGTGCGGGTGTGCCGCACGTCTTCACGATGCACGGCAGCCGCTACTACGCGAGCCGCTGGCGCCGCCGCATCGCGCTGCGGGTGGCGGCTGAGCTTTCGCATGGCGCCGTCGCCGTGTCGCAGAGCGTGGCCCGGCACTTGAGCCGCGATCTATGGCTCTCGGCCGCGCGCATCGTCACCATCCCGAACGGCGCGCACGTCACCACAGTGAGTCATTCGTCGCTGCGCGACGAGCTGGGCCTCGCGGCCGGCGATCAACTCGCGCTCGCGGTCGGCAACCTCTACGCCGTGAAAGGGCATCGTTATCTCGTCGACGCTCTAGGACAGCTGGCGGAGCACTTCCCGCACCTGCACGTGGCGATCGCGGGCCGCGGTGAGCTCGAGAGCGCGCTGCGGACCCAGGGCGGCGCGCTCGGACTCGGCGGGCGCCTTCATCTCTTGGGACTGCGCGCCGACATCGGCAATTTGCTGGCGGGGGCGGACCTCTTCGTGCTGCCGTCCGTCTCCGAAGGACTGCCGCTTGCCCTGGTGGAAGCGATGCTCGCCGGCCGGCCGATCGTGGCCAGCGCGGTGGGTGAGATTCCCGTGGTGCTGGAGAACGGCCGCGCCGGCATCGTGGTACCCGCCGCCGATGCGGGCGCGCTCGCGCGCGCCATCGCGGTGCTGCTCGACGATCCACAGCGCGCGCAGCAGCTCGGTCGCGCCGCCGCCGCGCGGGCGCAGGCCGAATACACCGTGGACCGGATGGTCGAGCGGTACGTGACGCTCTACGCGCAGCGGCTCGGCCGGAGTCCGGGCCTAGCGCCCGGCGGCACCGATCCACCGCTCGAGCCGCGCGAGGTCGCGGTCGTCGAGACGGCTGTGGGTCGGGAGCGTGACTAGCCGGGACGCAAGCTGCCGCGCGCCCGGGAACGCATCGCGACGGTTCACGCACCGCGCCCCGAACCCTGACAGATCGCACAACGCCTGGGGGTAGGAAGGAAGGACGCCCAGGCGGGCCGCGGCAACCGTGCCGCGAATCTCGGGCGCGACCATCGTGGGGAGACGCAGATAGCCGGGCCGCGCGCAGGGGAGCGGGGTGACCAGCTCAAAGGCCGTGTGCTGCTCCAATGCGGCGAGCAAACGCGCCGCGTTGCGCCGCCGTACCTCCACTTCCACCGCAGCGTCCGCCCAACTCGCCGCCAGCACCGCGGCGGTGGCCGCGGCCGGCTGGCGCGCGGGACGCGGCGCGCGATAGCGCGTCTCCCCCAATCCCAACGGCAGCGCGGCCGGGATCGCATACAGGTTCGGACGCGCGAGCAAGGTCTGAGCGCCGAGTGCCGCGAGGTCGCGCCAACCGCGGCGCGGCGCGCCCAGCACGGCCCGCGCCGCCTTCAATACCGGCGTGCCGATGTCGTCAAAGGCGAGCAGCGCGCCCCCACCGCCGCCCGTCCATCCCTTCCCTCGCCCAAAGCTCAACACGCTGAGCGAGGCCTGCGCGCCAGCCGGCCGCGCGTCGAGCGTCGCCCCCGCCGCCTGCGCCGCGTCCTCGATCACGACCGCGCCCGACTCTTCCGCCAGGCGATTCACCTCGGCCAGATCGACGGGATAGCCGTAGAAGTGGGCCACGACGATCGCCGCGGTGTCGGCGCGCAACACGGTCCGCACGCTGTCCAGGTCGGGCGCGAGCGTGCGGGGATCGACGTCGTACAGCAGAACGGGCGCGCCGGCACCGTCCGCGGCCGTCGCCACGTCGTAGCAGGCGAAGGCCGGCAAGGCCACGGCCGCCCCGGGGCGATCGCGCACGATGCCGGCGATCGCGGCGGTCAACGCCGTGGTGCCGCTGTCGGTCAGGACCACGCCGCAGGGGGCGAACTGCCGCGCCAGTAGCGCGAGCAACGTGTTGCGACCGCGGCGCGCCGCTCCTTCGGACGCGGCCGCACGCGCCCCGGCGAGCAATGCCGCCAGGGGAACAGGCGAGTGCACGGGGAGCTGCCGCCGCCACACCGGGGTGGACACCGGTTCCGGCACGCGGACCGCCGGGCCGGCCGTCGCCGTGGTGGTCACCGGTCGAGGTCCACCGGCAGGATACGCCACCCGGCCGCCGCCGCGACGACCTCCGAACCGAGCGGGGTGAAGGGCCGCGCCAGCACCGGCACGAGCTCTTCGCGCGGCAGAAAGCCGGCCCGCCGGAACTCGCGCTCGGCTCGCGACGCCCCCAAGACGTAGACCTCGAGGCGCTCGGCGCCGCGCTCGCGCAGCTGGTCCCCGAGTGTCATCAGTTGGGCGCTCAAGCGCGCGAGCGGCTCGCATTCCCACACACACAGCGTGGCCACACCGTGCCCATCGGGGCCGCGCACCAGCGCGCGACCGGTCAGCGCGCCCGGCGAGCCCTCCTGATGAAAAGCGAACCAGCGATCCACGGGCGCCGGGTAGCCGGCAAGGCGACCGCGATAGATGGACGTAGTCCGCAGCGGGCGCAGCGCTTGCGGATCACCAACCGCCGGCAGATCGTCGGGCCCCGGCTCGTCGCCGGGACGGCGTTCCGTCGCAACCAGCGGCAGGACCCGCGTCTGCCACCGCTTCACCACCCGATAGGCGCGGATTCCGAGACCCACGCCCAAGCGCCGGTCGGTGAGCGGCAGCACAAAGCGGCGCAGCGCGCCGAGGGTGCGGAGACCGGCGGCCTCGATGACCGGACGGGCGGGCTCGTTGGGATCGGCGTACACGAGGTCCGACGATCCGGACTCCCGCAGATCCGTCACCGCGCGCCGCAGCAGCGCGACTCCGGGAAAGAATGTCCGATAGGCCGTCGCGACCATGAGGTTGCCCAGCAGCGCGCCGCGCACCGTCTGATCCGCGAACGCGAAGCGGCGCGGAAACTGCGCCACGTACGCGTGGAGGCGTCCCGACTGGTCGCGACCCACCCAGCCCCGGGCGCCCTCCGCGACCGCCTCGGCGTACGCCCGGTCGAAGAACGCCGGGAATTCCGGGCGCTCGTGTGCCAGGAACAGCTGCTTGATCTCGTCAGCGTGCTCGAGCGGATTGACGCGCGTAATCGTGAGCGGAGCCGGGCGCGTGGTCCCGCGCTCGGTGCCGATTGGCGTCTGGAGCGTCATGGGCCCGGAGGGTGCAACTGCCGTGCCCACCTGCCGGGGTGCCAACATCGCCGGTCGCCGCGCCCGCTGCGTCGTGCGGGAGCGGCGACCGTCGCGCCAGCGCGACAGTTATGGCTTGGTCAGGGTCCTCCGCGGCGGCGCGTTGCGCCCCGCCCGGAGTGGATCCCGGGGTGCCAGCGGCGCGCTCGACCCGATCCACGCCGCTCGGCTGGCCCACACCCCGTCAGCGAAATACGTCGTTCCGCTGCCGTCGGCGTTCATGATGTAGGTGCCATGGGGCACGCGACTGCTCGAAAACGCGATCTGCGTTCCGTCGGGCGACCACGTGGGGAAGTCCTCATTGCTGTTCGTATTGGTGAGCGCAGTCTGCCCGGTGCCGTCCGCGTTCATCACATAGATCTGCCACAGCGAGTGATCGGCCCGGTCGCTCATGAAGGCGATGCGGCTGCCGTCGGGCGACCACGCGGGGTGCGCCGCGAAGTGCGAGTTGATGCCCCCGCTGGTCAGCTGGGTCGCGCCCGAGCCGTCGGCGTTCATGACGACGATCTGCTCTTTACCGCTCGGATCCGTCGTGTACGCGATCTGGGTGCAGTCCGGCGACCACGACGGGAACTCGTCGAAGGCCGCGTTGTCGAGGGTGAGGCGCGTCTGACCCGTGCCGTCGTCGTTCATGACATAGACGTCGGGGAACTCTTCGTAGTAGTCGTCGCTCATGTAAGCGATGCGGGTGCCGCACCATGCGGGCGCCTGGCTGCCGAAGGGGCTGGTCGACGTTGTGAGCTGGGTGACGCCGGAGCCGTCGGCATTCATGACGTAGATGTTGTTGTGGCCGTCGCGGGTACTCGTGAACGCAATGCGGCTGCCGTCGGGCGACCACGTGGGATAGAAGTCCGAGGCGGGGTCGTCGGTCAGGCGCGTGACCCCGCTGCCGTCTGCGTTCATTACATAGATCTCGGCGTTGCCGTCGCGGCTGCTCACAAACGCAATGCGGCCGGCGGTCGCCGCGACCACCGTTACGGCTTGCGAAACGGTGTTCGTGGCGCCCTGATTGTCCGTCACCTCGAGTGCGACGGTGTAGGTGCCGCCGGCTGTGTACGTATAGGACGGATTCTGCTCGGTCGCGGTCTGGCCGTCGCCGAAGTCCCAGCTGTAGCTCGCGATCGAGCCGTCGGGATCGCTGCTCTGGCTGATGAACGTGCAGCTCAAGCCGCTGCAACTCGCGGTGAACGCGGCGACCGGCGGTTGGTTCTGCGGGGGCGAGCCGCTCGACGCGAACCACGCCGCCCGCGTGTCCCACGCGCCATCAGTGAAATACGTCGGCCCGCTGCCGTCGGCGCTCATGATGTACGTGCCGACGGGGGTGCGGTTGCTCTCGAAAGCGATCTGCGTGCCGTCCGGCGACCACGCGGGGTAGTCCTCATTACTATAGGTGTTGGTGAGGGCCACCTGCCCGGTCCCGTCCGCGTTCATCACGTAGATCTGCCACAGCGAATAGTCCGCCCGGTCGCTCATGAACGCGATCCGGCTGCCATCGGGCGACCACGCGGGATGAAAGCCCTCACCCAACTGGATCCGGCCCGAGGCGTCGGGGTTCATGACGTAGACCTGGTTCTCCAACGTGTACGCGATCTTCGCGCACCCGGGGGACCAGGCAGGCGACCGCTCGAAGTTGGCGTTGCCGAGGGTGAGACGCGTCTTGCCGGTGCCGTCGTCGTTCATGACCCAGATGTTCGGGATCGGGGGGAGGTAGTCATCGGTCACGTAGACGATCTTGTTGCCGCACCAGGAGGGCTGCTGGCTCCCGACCGAGCCGGTCGATGTGGTCAGCTGAGTGACGCCCGTCCCGTCGACGTTCATCACATAGACGTTGTTGTGGCCGTCGCGCGTGCTGGTGAACGCGAGGCGGGTGCCGTCGGACGACCAGGCGGGATCGACATCCGCGGCGGGGTCGTCGGTCAGGCGCGTCAGTCCCGTACCATCCCCGTTCACCAGGTAGATCTCGTTGTTGCCGTCCCGGGCGCTCACGAACGCGATGCGGCCGGAGCCGGGATCCGCGGCGGTGGCCAACCCCGGCGCGCGCGGCGACGGCGCTACCGGTGACGGCGTGCGATCGCATCCGAGAAGGAGGACGAGCGAGGCGAGGACCGGGACGACCTGCCGCGACGTGCCCATGGAATCACCTCCGACGTACGTACCGCGCTTGTGAAACCGAGCTGGTGGCGCCCTGGTTGTCGGTGGCCGTCAGGTCGGGGTTGTCCCGCTCACGGTGAGGCCGGATTCAAGGCGAGCACCGTCGCGAGCCATGCGTGGGACGACGTGAAGTACCAGTTCCACGTGGGGTCCACGGTGCCGGCGCTCGGCACGACCTCGTACTCGCCGTCGCCCTTGAGGGCGTTGTCCTCGACTTCCTGGACGTTCGCGAATCCGGCTGGCGGGTCCATGCCGACGACGCCATTCGCCATCGTGACGGCATACGCCAACGCACCGGCTCCGATCGCGATGGCGCCGGGATTGGCGACGGTGGTCGCGGAGCCCGAACCGAGACTTGAGTGATGGGCCCCCAGCGCCGACGCGGTCACCGCATTCACGCCCTGGTAGGCCGAGAGGATCATCCCGCCTTCGGTGAACGAATTCGAGAAGATCGCGTGCACGCAGAGGTGTTGGTCGCTCGTCGTCGCGGGATCGGGAAAGCCCTGCACGTTGGTGGCGACGTAGGTCGCCATCGAGTAGCCGCCGGCGGTGACGTACTCTACCAGTGTGTACGTATTGCCGATCGGCGTGTTATTGACGTCGCAAAAGTGGTCGGTGACGGTGGTGATGGTGTTCGTCGTGCCGCGCCAGAAGAACGTCGCCACGATCGCATCGCCGTGGTGCGGGTTCGTGGGAAAATCCTTGCCGACGCGCGTGCCGCCGCCCGGCCATGCCTCGGCGTCGGGAAGGACGCCGGTCGTTTGGTCGAGCGTGATTGGGACGGGCGGCGGATTTCCCGAGGTTACCGTCACACTGTGGGCCACGGAGTTGGTCGCGCCCTGATTGTCCGTGACCGTTAGCGTCACCGTGTAGGTGCCGGCGGCCCCGTAGGTGCGCGAGGGATTCTGCGCGGCGGACGTGCCGCCGTCACCGAACGTCCAGTTGTAGGCACTGATCGAGCCGTCGGGGTCGCTGCTGGTGCTGGTAAAGTTGCACGTCAACCCGCTACAGCTCGACGTGAAGGCGGCGATCGGTGGCTGGTTTCCCGCGGTCACCGTGACGCTGTGGGACACGGAGCCTGTGGCCCCCTGATTGTCCGTCACTGTCAGCGTCACCGTGTAGGTGCCGGCGGCCCCATAGCTGTGCGAGGGATTCTGCGCTGCGGACGTGCCGCCATCGCCGAACGTCCAGCGGTAGGCGCTGATCGAGCCGTCGGGGTCGCTGCTGGTGCTGGTGAAGGCGCACGTCAACGTGCTGCAGCTCGACGTAAAGGCGGCCGTCGGGGGCTGATTGGTCGAGCCGCCCGAGGCCGGATTCAAGGCGAGCACTGTCGCAAGCCACGCGTGGGACGACTTGAAGTACCAGTTCCACGTGGGGTCCACGGTGCCGGCGGCAGACACGACCTCGTACTCGCCGTCGGCCTTTTCGGCATTGTCCTCGGCTTCCTGGACGTTCGCGAATCCGACTGGCGGATCGGTGCCGAAGACGCCGTTGGCCAACGTCACACCATACGCCAGGGCCCCAGCCCCGATCGCGATGGCGCCCGGATCGGCCACCGTGGTGCTGGAGCCCGTGCCGGTGGCCGAGTGGTGCGCGCCCAGTGCCGACGCGGTCACCGCATTCACGCCCTGGTAGGCCGAAAGGATCATCCCGCCCTCGGTGAACGAGTTCGAGAACAGGGCGTGCACGCAGAGCTTCTTGTCGGCCGTCGGTGCCGGAACGGGAAATCCCTGCACGTTGGTGGCGACGTAGGTCGCCATCGAGTAGCCGCCGGCGGTGACGTACTCGACGAGCGTGTACGTATTGCCGATCGGCGTGCTGTTGGCGTCGCAGAAGTGATCGCTGACGGTGGTGATGGTGTTGGTGGTCCCGCGCCAGAAGAACGTCACCACGATGGCGTCGCCGAGATGCGGGCTCGTGGGGAAGTCCTTGCCGATGTGCGTCCCGCCGGCCGGCCACGCCTCGGCGTCGGGGAGGACGCCGGTCGTCTGGTCGAGGGTGATCCCCGTTGTGGGTGCCGCCGCGCTAAAGCGGGGAGAGGGTTGCCGCGGGCCGGCCGTGTCGCTGCACGCGACCGCGACCAGCGCGGCCGCGAGCAGCGATACGACGTGGCGAGTCGTCATAGGATCAGCGTGATGACCTTGGTGTCCGAGCCCGACGCGCCTTTGCTATCCGTCACCGTGACGGTGATCGTGCGCGTGGTCAGAATGCCCGTGTACGTGTGACCCGCCGAGAACGAGCCCGCGGCGGAGCGGCTGCCGCTCGACGACGTGCCGTCACCCCAGTTGATCGTGTACGTCCACGGACCGTTGTCGGGATCGCTGAACGAGGCGTTGAGCGTGTACAGAATGCCCAGGATCACGGTCTCGTCCGGGCCGGCATTGACCACCGGGGGCTGGTTGACGGTCACGGTGTGGGACACGGTATTCGTCGCGCCCCTGTTGTCGGTCACCGTCAGGGTCACGGTATAGGTGCCGCCCGCTCCGTAGGTGTGCGACGGGTTCTGGGCCGTGGACGTGGCCCCGTCGCCGAAGTTCCAGCTGTAGGCACTGATCGAGCCGTCGGGGTCGCTCGACGTGCTGGTGAAGCTGCAAGTCAGCGCAGTACCGCAGCTCGAGCTGAACGCGGCCACCGGCGGCTGGTTGACCGTCACGCTGTGCGACACCGAGTTCGTGGCACCCTGGTTGTCGGTCACCGTCAACTGCACCGTGTACGTCCCGCTCGTCGTGTAGGTGTGCGACGGGCTCGCGGCGTTGGACGTTTGGCCGTCGCCGAAGGTCCAACTGCTGCTCGCGATCGACCCGTCGGGATCGCTACTGGTGTTAGTGAACGTGCAGGTGTCACCGCTGCAGCTCGAGCTGAACGCGGCCACCGGCGGCTGGTTCGGCGCCGTCACGGTCACGCTCTGCGACGTGGTGTTGGTGGCGCCCTGGTTGTCGGTCACCCGCAACGTGACCGTGTACGTCCCGGCCGCGCCGTAGGTGTGCGACGGATTCTGCACCGTCGAGGTGCCGCCGTCGCCGAAGGTCCAGCTGTAGGCGGTGATCGAACCGTCCGGGTCGCTGCTCGTGCTGGTGAAGCTGCACGCCAGGTTGGTGCAGCTCTTGGTGAACGACGCCACGGGCGGCTGGTTCGGGGCCGTCACGGTCACGGAGTGGGAGACAGAATTGGTCGCCCCCTGGTTGTCCGTAACCGTCAACGTCACGGTATAGGTGCCGCCGGCCCCGTAGGTGTGCGACGGACTCGCCGTCGTGGACGTCTGGCCGTCGCCGAAGTTCCAGCTGTTGCTGGCGATCGAGCCGTCCGGATCGCTGCTCTGGTTCGTGAAGTTACACGCCAAGTTCGTGCAACTGGACGTGAACGCCGCTGTGGGCGACTGGTTCGCCGCCGACACGGTGACGCCATGCTGCACGGAATTGGTGGCGCCCTGATTGTCGGTCACGGTCAGCGTGACCGTGTAGGTCCCCGCCGCGGCGTACGTGTGCGACGGGCTCGCCGTCGTGGACGTCTGGCCGTCGCCGAAGTTCCAGCTGCTGCTGGCGATCGAGCCGTCGGGATCGCTGCTCTGGTTCGTGAAATTGCACGCCAAGTTGGTGCAGCTCGACGTGAACGCCGCCGTGGGCGGCTGGTTCGCCGCACTGACCGTCACGCCGTGTTGGACGGTATTCGTGGCGCCCTGATTGTCGGTCACGGTCAGCGTGACCGTGTAGCTCCCCGCCGCGGCGTACGTGTGCGACGGGCTCGCCGTCGTGGACGTCTGGCCGTCGCCGAAATCCCAGCTGCTGCTGGCGATCGAGCCGTCGGGATCGCTGCTCTGGTTCGTGAAATTGCACGCCAGGTTGGTGCAGCTCGACGTGAACGCCGCCGTGGGCGACTGGTTCGCCTGTGTCACCGTCACGGCGTGCGTGACCGTGTTGGTCGCGCCGGCGTTGTCGGTGACGGTCAGGGCGACGTTGTACGTCCCCTGCGTCGCGTAGGCATGCGATGGATTCTGCAGGGTCGAGGTCTGGCCGTCCCCAAAGTTCCAACTGTAAGAGCTGATGGTCCCATCGGGGTCACTGCTGGTGCTGGTAAACGCGCACGTCAGCGAGCTGCAGCTCGAGGTGAAAGCCGCGACCGGGGGCTGGTTCGTCGCGCCACCCGCCGGCTTCAACGCCAGGACCTGCGCCAGCCAGCTGCTCGGCGTGCTGGTGCCGCCCCAATTCCACCGCGGTTCGGTCGTGCCGGCGCCCGAGAAGGGGGGGGTCGTGTAATTCCCCTCGGCGATCAGCACACCATCCCCCATCGCGCCATTGGCGGTGCGCACATATGGCGCGGGCGGGGGATCGTGTCCCACCATGCCGTTCGTCATCGTGACGCCATACGCGACCTGGCCGACGTCCACCCCGATCGGCCCGGGATCCGACAGGACGCCGTTGGGGCTCATCGCGCCCGTGGCGGAGCTCGTGGCACCCATCGCGTCCGTGAACACGGGTGCCACGCCGCTGAACGCGGTGAGCAGCAAGCCGCCGTGCACACGCTGCGAAAACGACGCCTGCACCGCGTACACCACGCTCGGATCCTGGTTGGGCACGAATCCCTGAATGTTGGTCGCGACGAACGTGGCCATCGAGATGCCGCCCGCCGTGACGACGGGTCCGACCTGGGTGTACGTGTTGTTCAGCGGTGTGCGGTTCACATCGGTGTGAAAATCGGTCACCGACTGGAGGGTACCGGTGCCCGACCAGAAAATCGTGGCGATGACGGCGTCGCCGGTCTGCGGGTCCCCGCCGTTGAACCCTTTTGCCAGGACGCTCGTGTCCTCGCCCAGCGTGCCAACCTGGCGGTCGAACGTGATGGGCCCCGCGGTCGCCGCGAAGCCTGTGGGGCCCTTGACCCGCGAATCGCTCCCCAACGGTCCGAGTTGATCGCTGCAAGCCGCCGTCAGTACGACGGCAACGAAGAGTGGCCGCCCGAGCCGATGCATTAGAACGCTCCGATGTTGAAGGGCGCGCTCTCCGCGCCCGTGACCCCTCCTGCCGTGACCACCAGAGTGTAGCCGTTGCCCAGCTGATCAATGCTCAGGTCTGCGAACGTCGCGACCCCGTTCACCGCCGTCACCGTCTTGGTGCCCGACAGTGTGCCCGGCATCAACGTGCCGCCGTTGTGTCCGATGGCGATCGTCACGGTTCCGGTGAAGCCCGACACCACGTTGCCCGACGCGTCCACCACGCTCACTTGTACCGGCGGCGTGATCGTCATCATGGGCAGCGTGGTCTTGGGTTGCACCGTGAACACGAGATGCGGCGGCGGGTTGAGCGCCAGCGCCGTCGCCAGCCACGAATGCAGCGACGTGAAGTACCAGTTCCACCGCGGGTCGGCCGAGCCGCCGCCGGGGAAGACCGCATACTGAGCGTCGGCCTTGATCGCCGCGTCGCCCACGTCGGTGATGTTGGTGAATCCGGGCGGCGGGTCGGTGCCCACGACGCCGTCGGACATGGTGACGCCGTAGGCCAGCGCGCCCACGCCCAATGCGACGGCGCCGGGGTCGGCCACCGTGGTGGTCGAGCCGGTGCCGGTGGCGGAGCTGTGGGCCCCTACGCCTGCGATCGTGCCCACGCCTTGATAGGCGGAGATGATCATCCCGCCTTCGGTGATCGTGTCGGAAAAGAGCGCGTGCACGCAGAGCTTCTGCTCGCTCGTCGTGGCGGGATCGGGGAAGCCCTGCACGTTGGTGGCGACGTAGGTCGCCATGGAGTAGCCGCCGGCGGTGACGTAATCCACCAGCGTGTAACGGTTGCCCACCGGCGTGCTGTTGACGTCGCACAGGTGGTCGGTGACGATGCTGATCGTGTTGGTGGTGCCGCGCCAGAAGAACGTGGCGACGATGGCGTCGCCCAGGTGCGGGTTGGTGGGCCCGAAGTCCTTGCCCACGTGCGTCCCGCCGGCGGGCCACGGCTCGGCGTCGTTGAGTACACTGCTCTGCTGGTCGAGCGTGATCGCCGCCGGCGCGGTCGCGACGGTCGCGGCGCTGGGCCGGGGGCCCAGCGGCGCGACCATGTCGTGACACGCCGCGAAGAGCGCAGCGGCGCCGGCCAAGAGAAGGAGTCGCCGGATCATCACATCACCCCGATGTTGAAGGCCGCGCTCTCGGCGCCGACCACGCCGCCCGCCGTCACGGTGAGCGTGTAGCCGTTGCCGAGCTGGTCGATGCTCAAGTCCGCGAACGTCGCGACGCCGTTCACCACCGTCACCGTCTTGGTCCCGGACAGGGTGCCCGGCGCGACCGTGCCGCCGTTATGCCCGATCGCGATGGTCACGGTGCCGGTGAAACTCGGCACCGCGTTCCCCAGCGCGTCGGTCACCGTCACCTGCACCGCAGGCATGGTGGTGAGCGGCAGCGTGGTCTTGGGCTGCGCCGTGAAGACGAGGTGCGGCGCCGGGTTGAGCGACACGACCGATGCCAACCACGTGCTGGGCGCGCTGAAGGCCCACATCCACTGCGGATTGGTGGTGCCCAAGGCGCCGGAGACCATGTAGTCCCCTTCCGCGATCATCACGTTGTCGCCCATCACGCCGTCGGGCGTGCGGATATAGCCCGCGGGCGGATCCCGGCCCACGAGCCCGTTCGACATGGTGACACCGTACGCCAACGCGCCGGTCCCGACTGCGACCGCGCCCGGGCCGACGAACACGTTCGTCGCCGCCGTGCCGAAGCCCGAGCGGGACGCTTCGACCGGTTGGGTCGACACCGCATCCACCCCTTTGTACGCGGTCAGGAGCATGCCGCCGTCGACCACCGGTTGCGTGAATCTGGCCTGCACCGCGTACACGACGGCCGGATCCGGGTTGGGATCGGGGAAGCCCTGGATGTTGGTCGCGACGTAGGTGGCCATCGAGATGCCGCCACTCGACACGAACTCCACGAGGCGGAAGGTGTTGCCGACCGGCGTGCGCGGCACGTCCGTCATGAAGTCGCTGACCGACGTGAGCGTGTTGGTTCCCGACCAGAAGATGGTCGCGACCATCGCGTCGCCGAGATGCGGGGGCGCGCCGTTGAACCCCTTCGCGAGCACGGTCGTGTCATGCTCGTTCAGCGTCCCGACCTGCGCGTCGAGCGTGATGCCGGTGCCCGGTGCGACGGGAGCGAGCGTGGCCGCGGAAAGACGCGGGATCGTGCGCGCCGGTCCTGTCGGCGACACGGCATCGCGAGAGCAGCCGGCGACCATCAAGGCGGAGGCGACGAACGCCGCCAGACGAAGGAACGAGCTTCGGGTTTGCATACACGGCCTCATGTGGAGTGTGCGCTACACGTTGAACACACTCCACTTGCGCAAGCTTTGCGCCACGTCGCTGCGCGTGCCGCACGCGTGGCGCATCTGCAAATCGCACCAACTTGCAGCCCGCGGGACAGATGGTCGCACCACTTTTCCCGGGACTGTTGCGCGGCTACGGCAATCGACGCGCGATGATGGGGCCGATGGTGTTGGTGAGTGCGAGCGGCAAACGCCGCCAGCATGCCGCGGCGGCGCGGAAGACGGGCCGGTCGGGCGTGGGCGGCGCGGTAACATCGCGCGACGTCCACTGCGCCCACGGCAGCGGCACGTCGGCGCCGCCCCATTGCTGCTTGAAGCGGTGGGTGCCGCCGCCGGGCGTGCAGCGACCGAAGTCGAAGTGCCGCACGCCGCGCTCGATGAGATGGGACATGAACGACCAGTACAGCAGCATGTTGGGAGCAGCCGCGCTGTGCTCGCGCCGCGACGCCGCCCACGTAAGCTCGAAGCCGTCACGCCAGACGAAGCCGCACCCCGACGCGACGGGCTCGCTGCCCCGATACACGACTCCGAACACCACGTGATCCGCCAGGCGTACCGCGATGCTTTCGAACAGATCGCCGGGCAGCACCGGTGTGCCGAGAGTGCGCATGTTGCGCGCGAAGACATCGTAGAACGCCGCGCGATGCTCTAGGCCGAAGCGCGCTTCAAAGCCCGCCTTTTGGGGGCGGCGAATCTGACTCTTGAGCTTGGACGAGAACCCGTCCCACAGCGCGTCCGTGGTTTCCGGCAGCGGCAGGGAAACCGTGATCTTGCGTTGCGACAGCCGCAGGTCGCCCGGCACCGCGTCGCGCGAGCGCAGCTCGACCAGATCGGCGCCCGAGCGCTTGGCTTCGGCCACGGCCGCATCCCCCAGCGCCAACCGCGCGGACGGCGTGCCGAGCGGGCCGCCGGCGTTGAGGAACGGCATCGACACCAGGTAGTGCCCCAACAGCGGGGCGCGCACACGCACCAGCGGCAGCACGCCCTCCCACTCGCCGGTCGAGTCGAGAGCGGCCAGGTAGAGGCACTCGTTGCGCAGCACGTCGGTCATGATGGCGCGCCAGGCCGCGACGTGGCAGAACGTGGCGCCGGGATCGCGCGTGACGAATGCATCCCATGCGCCGTTGGGGTCGACCTGGCAGACGAGGGTCATAGAGTCGCCACGGTGTCGGCGATGGGGCCGAAGTGAAAGTCGGCGAGCAAGCGCTCCAGGCGGCCGCTGGTGCCGGCGAGCCCGGTATAGTGCCGGATGCGCGTGTGCCATGGCACATGGATGCGCGGTTGCTCCGGATCGATCTCCCAGGGATGGATATAGAACGTGCCGGGCAGGCCGCGCCGCTCACAGCTCTTGAATGCGGTGCGCGTCAGCGCGTACGGCAGAATCCGGAAGTACGCGCCCCCCGCGGCCGGCAGGCGGACACCGCAGCAATGCAGCGTGGTCGGCGGGATCTCGGCGACGCGGCCGGCGGGCCGCTGGAGCCAATGCGGGTCCGGGGCCGCGTCGGGATAGCCGTACCCCGGGCGGCGAATCGGGAACAGGCTCGAGTCGTACTGGTAGCCCTCTTCGATCAGGATGTCGAGCGCCCACTCGCGGCCCGGCGTGATCGAGAAGCTCGGCGCGCGGAACCCCTGCACCGCTGCGCCGGTGATGTCTTCCAGCTCGCGCTTGCTGCGCCGTACGGAATCGCGGAATTCGGCGGCGCCGCCCGGGCGCACCCGCGCGTGATCCCAGCCGTGGGAGGCGATTTCGTGGCCGGCGCGGCGGATGTCGCGAATGATGCCGGGGTGGCGCTGCGCGACCCAGCCGAGTACGAAGAACGTCCCCCGCGCATCGTGACGCGCCAGCTGCTCCAGCAGCCGCGGCACGACACTGGGCGTGCGCGCCGCGAAGGAGTCCCAATCCGCGCGCCGGACCACGCCCTCGAAGGCGGAGACCTGGAAGTACTCCTCGACGTCGACCGTGAAGTGGTGTCGGATCACGCCGTGACGGTAGTGCAACGGCTGTGCCCGCGCGCATCACTGCGCCGCTGAGCGTTCCCGCCACGAACGCGTCGGACGATACGACAGATGTTGCAGTGGCGCTGCAACGACTGCGGAGTGCTAGGCGCTGCGCACCGCGGGGCGTGCCCGATTTCGCAGCGCGCCGGCGAACAAAGCGATGCATCGCTCGATGCGGGCGTACACCTGTTCGTACACGGCGAGCGGCTGCTCGATGGGGTCGCGGATCGCGCGCGTGTCGATGGGGCGCGGATCGAAATCGCCGAGCAGAAAGACGTCGCGCGGATGGCGCCCGAAGCGGTCGCACACGTCGCGCCGTTGGGTCGCATCCATCACGATGAGCAGATCCATCGCGCGCACCAAGTCGAGCGTCAGCAGCTGCGAGCGGTGCTGGCGCAGGTCCTGATGCCATTGCCGCGCCGCCTCGATCGCCGTGCTCGGCGAACGGCGGCCCGGCCCGAAGAAGCCCGCGGACTCGACGCAAACGCCTGTGCCCGCAAGCCGCGCGCGGAGCACGGCTGCCGCGAAGGGACTGCGGCAGATGTTGCCGTGGCAGACCACGAGCATCGAGCTCGGTGCGACACGGCGGGTCAAGTCCGCGCGTGCGGCACGACGCCGCAGCGGATGCAGCAAACGGTCCGGCGCGTGCCGGCCCAGTCTCAGGATCTCAGACACCACTCACCCTCCCAACACAATGCACTGCGACGGAGATCAGAACGGTCATCCGTCACAATTACTGCAAGAACGACGCCCGGTTCCATGGAAATGTGCCGCGCGCCAAAGTGGTGCGCGCCCGCCACGAAAACGGCCGCTCGCGGTGGCCCGGGATGTGCGTTGTCCACCAGCGAACTGATTCCACGACGCAGCAGGAGGAGGTCGAGCGGACGTATGAAGTTTCTGGTGACGGGCGGCGCGGGCTTCATCGGCGGGCACCTGGTGGAACACTTGGTGCGCGCGGGCCACGATGTGCGCGTGCTCGACGATCTCTCGAGCGGGCGGCTGGAAAATCTGCGCGCCGTGCGCGATCGCGTCGACTTCCTGCTCGGCTCGATCACGGACGTCGCGATGGTGCGCCGGGCCGTGGCGGGCGTGGACTTCGTGTTGCACCAGGCCGCCCGCACATCTGTGGTGCAGTCGGTTGAAGACCCGCTCAGCACGCACGACGTCAACGTGAACGGCACGCTCAACCTGCTGCTCGCGGCGCGCGACGCGCGCGTGCGCCGGGTGGTCCTCGCGGCCTCGACGGCGGCTTACGGCGACACGCCGATCCTGCCCAACCGCGAAGACACGGCACCGCAGCCGCTCTCGCCCTACGCCGCCTCGAAGCTCGCGGGCGAAGCGTATTGCCAGGCGTTCAGCGCGAGTTTCGGCCTCGTGACGGTGATGCTCCGCTATTACAACGTGTTCGGCCCGCGGCAGGACCCGGCGTCGGCGTACGCCGCCGTGGTCCCGATCTTCATTTCCAAGGCCCTGAAACACGAATCGCCGACCATCTACGGCGACGGCGAACAGACGCGCGACTTCACGTTCGTGGCGAACGTGGTACACGCCAACCTGCTCGCGTGCGAAGCGCCGGCGGAGAAGGTGTCGGGCCACGTGTTCAACGTGGGGACCGGCACGGCAGTGACGGTGAACGACACCTGGCGCCGCATCCAGCTGCTCGCCGGTGTGCGGGTACCGGCGAAGTACCAGCCGGCGCGGCCGGGCGAGGTGCGGCACTCGCGCGCCGCGATCGACCGCGCGCAGGAGTGCCTGGGGTACGAACCGGTGGTGGACTTCGAGACCGGCATGCGGCTTACCGTCGCGTTCTACGCCGGCCCGCGCCGCCCGTCGCGCCCGCGTATGGTGCCGTCGCTGCGGGTCTAGCGGCCTTTCCTCTATATGTGATGCGGCAAGCCACGCCCCGGCAGCGAGCGCTGCGCGAGGCGTGGCTTTCGGCGCGCTAGTCCACGAACGCCCAGAGCAGCGTACGGCTGCCCCGGTCGAGCCCGGCGGGCTGCGGCAGATGGTACAAGTCACCCGCCACATCGCGGATCAAGAAACCGTTCTGCGGCAACTGCCGCGGCCACTCGTCGAGCCGCGTCTGGAACGTGCGCGGACCCTGCCGGGTCTCCACCTGCCAGTGCCGGATCTCGACTTCTTCGTCGATCGCCGAGACGCGCGTGACGTCGAACACGAAGCCCGCCGCCACGAGCGCCTCCTCCAGCACGGCCCGCGACGCCGCGTCCAGCTCCCCGGGGTCGCGCACCAGCGCGAACTCGGTGTCGTCGTCGTCGCGCAGCGACAAGAGCCGCGCCGGCGCGGACCAGGGGAAGCAGCGGCGCACCCAGACGGCGCGCTCCGCCTCACCCCGCACGGCCCACAACCGGCCGTCCGCGCGGCGCTCGAGTGCCAGCGCGTGGGTCCGCTCCGTGGTGCGTCTCCCCAACTCGGTTACTTCCATAACGCCTCCTTTCTGACGGGCTTACTGCAGCTGTAATTGCAGCTCGTACAGACGCCGGTACTTCCCCTCCGGTTTTGCCAGCAGCTGCTGGTGCGTCCCGTGCTCCACCAGCCGCCCGTCCTCGATCACGAACAGACGCGACGCCCGGCGCAGCGTCGACAAGCGGTGCGCGATGGCGAACACCGTGCGCCCCGCGATCAGCCGCTCCAGCGCCTCCTGGATCTGCCGCTCCGTCTCCGTATCGACGCTGCTCGTCGCCTCGTCGAGGATCAGGATGCGCGGGTCGTGCAGGATCGCCCGCGCGATCGACACGCGCTGACGCTCGCCGCCCGACAGCGTGTGGCCGCGCTCGCCCACCACCGTGTCGTAGCCGTGCTGCAGCTTCGACACGAAGTCGTGCGCGTTGGCGGCGCGCGCCGCTGCCACGGCCTGCTCGAGCGATGCCTCGGGCAAGCCGTAGCGGATGTTCTCCAGCACCGTGCCGTGAAACAGGTACGGGTCCTGCAGCACCATGCCGATCTGCCGGCGATAGTGCCCCGTATCGAGCTGCCGCAGGTCGACGCCGTCGATGCGGATCGCGCCCCCGGTCACGTCGTAGAAGCGCGCGATCAGGTTCACGATCGTCGTCTTGCCGCCGCCCGACGGCCCCACCAGGCCGATCAGCTCGCCGGGTGCCACGTCGAAATTCACGCCGCGCAGCACCTGGCGGACGCCGTCGTAGCCGAACGTCACGTTCTCGAACCTGACGCGGCCCTGCACCGGCTCGAGCCGTACGGGCTCCAGCACGTCGTTGACATCGGGCTCGGTGTCCAGCACTTCGAACACGCGGTGCGCCGAAGTCACGGCCCGCTGCATGGTGCGCGCCATCTGCCCGATCACCTCGATCGGCGCTACGAACATCGTGGTGTACAGCAGGAACGAGACGAACGTCCCCGCCGACAGCGCCGCGCCGTGTCCCAAGAGCCGCGGCACCGCCAGCACCCACACGCCCAGCGTGGTGATGTGCACGCCCAGCATCAGCAGCGGCCAGAACGTGGTCCACATCGCGTGGATGCGGTTGAACTCCGCGGTCACGTCCTGGTTGCGCTCGCCGAAGCGCTTGATCTCGCGATCCTCCTGGTTGAACGCTTTCACGACGCGGATCCCGGGAATGGTGTCCGAGAGCACGTCGCTCACGCGCGACCACTTCCGCCAGGCGCGCAGAAACAGCTGGTTCAAGGCCTCGCCGTGCCGGTAGATCAGCCAGCAGAACAAGGGCACCGGCAGCGTCATCACCAGGCCCAGCCGCCAGTCGAGCGACAGCAGCACCAGCCCCAGGCCCGTGAGCATCACCAGCGACAACGACACATCCACCACGCCGAAGGCGAGAAACTCCCACAGCCGGTCCGTGTCGGCCGATACGCGGGTGATCAAGCTGCCCGTGCGCTTGCGTGAGAAGAACGCCAAGCTGAGGCGCTGCAAGTGCTCGTACAGCTCGGCGCGCAGGTCGCGGGCCACCCATTCACCCAGGACCGCCATGAGCCGCAGGCGGACCAAAGCCGCGGCCTGGCGCACGAGATACACCAGCGCCATGGCACCTACCGCCACCCACGCCACCACGCCGGCGCGTGCCACGTCGAGCCGCCCTTCCTGCGCCGGCCGCACCACGCGGTCGATCAGATAGCCCGCCAGGTACGGCGGAATCAGACTGACCAGCGTAATGACCGTGGCCGCGGCCATGCCCAGGATCAACCGGCGCCGGTACGGCGCGAGGTAGCCCAGCAGGCGGCGGATCACCGCCACGCGCTGACCCGCGACGAGGGCCTGCGCATCGCGAATCGGCCGGGCCACGCCCGCGGCGTACTCCTCGTCCGCGTCGGGCGGCGCGATCTGCCGGCCCGCGAGCGCCTCATCCAGCACGAACTTGAGGTTCTCGAAGCCGCGCCGTTGGCGGTGCGTGAACCGCACGATCGCGAGCGGCGGATCGCCGGCGCGACCGAGCAGCGTGAGCGTGCTGGCCGAGAGCCCGGGCGCCTCGCGCACCGCCGTAATACGGGCGCGCTCGACGCTCGTGATCTCCCAGTCGCTACTCTGCGCCACCCGGCGCGCCACGGCGACGTGCGCGGGGCCAAGGGCCACCCACTCCTCGGTCAGGCGCAGGGCGTGGTCCAAGTCCGCGAGCGCGTACAGCTGCACCGGCGCGCCGTGCCACGCCCCTTCGATGCGCGCGCGCAGCTCCGCCGGCAGCCGCGACGGCTGGCCGGTGTAGCGCGCGATGATGTCGCGATCAGGGTTGTGTGCTGCAGTGCTCATGCGTGATCCCGGTCAAGTGTGGACGACAAAAAGGCCTTCCAGGTCTCATACAGCACCCGGAAGGCCGGATCACGACATGCAATCCTGGACTTCTAGGGTGCTCGCCTCGCGAAGTCGCTCGTGGCCGCAATACGCCCGGCGACGTCCATCAGTCGCGGCGTCCGGCGCCCACGGAAGGGCGAGAGGTAGTTGCAGATCCGAATCATCATGAGGTCAACCTATGATCGGTCGTGTGGCGATGCAAGGGGTCAGCGGCTCGCGCGCGGTTCGCCGTTCAAGAACGCGATCAGCGCGGCGACCTCGGCGTCCTTGAGGTCCAGGTTCGGCATGCGGAAGCCGTTGCCGTACTGCGGACCGATGGAGGGGTCCTTGAGGAAACGGGTGAGATACTCGGCCGGCCAGGTCCGGCCCGTCAGCTCCGGCCCCACGGCCACGACGCCGCTCCCTGTGACGTCGCGGTGCAAGTGACACGTGACGCACCCCTTGGCCACGAACAACGCCTGGCCGCGCGCGGCCGCAACCGGCGCGGGCGGCGCCGTGGCGCCGGGCTCGATCACGGTCAGGGGCAGCAGGGTCACCCGGCTGTTCATGAATCCGCTGTGGATGGTGATGGTCCAGTCACCAGCCCGCGCCAGGACCAAGCGCGCCGTGTAGCGGCCCGTCTCGCCATCGGGCTGGGCCACGGCGGTGGTCGTGACGCCCCCGGCCTCAGCTTCGACGCGGGGCTCGAGCCGGGGCAGCGGCGTGACGCCGTGCTGGCGCACCATGAACGTGAGGGACACCGGCTGGCGGGCGACGGCGTAAGCGGGCAGGTCCTGGACGGTGATCGCAGCCCAGCCGCCGAAGGCGGCGAGTGACGTCAGCACGAGCAGGCCCGGCAGGAGCAAGCGGGAGATGCGCATAGGAATTCCCCAGTGAGGGTCCCTATTGAGAGGCCGCCAGCCGCCCCCGGGTTTGAAGGCTCCACTGGGCTTGCCGCTCGACCAGGAGGCCGTGGTTAGTCTCGGCATCGTAGCGGCGCTGCTCGGCGCTGGTTTCGTCCTCCAGGCGCTGGACGATGGCGCTCAGCTGGGCGTCGGACTTGTGGCAGGCGCCCGCCAACCCGGCGAAATAGCGGCGCATGAGGCGGGCGTGCACCTCGGCCAGATCGAAATGCACCTGCTCGTGGGCCAGAATGGACCGACTCTGCGCCGAGTCCCGCAGCACAACCGGCTTGACCCACGACTGCGTGGTCCGGAACCCGGCCACGACGCGGAACTGGAACGCATCGCCGCGGCACTTCCACGCGGAATAGAGGGCGTAGGTGGTCTTGGCCCCTTCAGGACCTTCGCTGGGCGGTGGGCCCTGAAAGTCGCTCCATACCAGACGACGCGCGGCGGACCAGGCGAACGCGTGATCGGTCGCGATGTCGGCGCCCAACAATTCGTCCAGGGACGGGTTGGAGGTTGTCGAGGTTGTGGAGGTTGTGGAGGTGCGGGACGGCGGGACGGGAGCGGGCGCCGCGGCGGAATGCGCGCACCCGCACAGTAACAGCAGCCAGCAAGCGCGAGCGGTCAGAACTCGCGCTTTTTCATCTCGGAGAAGAAGTCGCGCCGCTCGAGGTCGTCGTCGGTCGTTTCCGAGACGAGCGTGTCGTCGTAGCGCTTGGGGGCTTTGGCCTTCTTGTTGGCGGCCTTGGCGGCGTTCTTGCGGACCAGTTTGGCCAGCTTGGCGTCGTCACTCTTCGAGGACATCCCGGGCTCCGGAACGGTGGTGGTTTCTAAAGTGGCAGGGGCGGCCTTGGCCGACAAGTGCCTAGGGAGGGGGCGCCTTGCCGTCCCGCACGATCCGCCCCGCGCTCATCACGAAGGTCACCCGCCGCAGGGCCGTGATGTCGGCTGACGGATCCCCCTCCGTGGCGATGATGTCTGCCGCGAGCCCCGGGGCGATGGCGCCGGTGCTGTCGGCCAGACCCAGGGCCGCCGCGTTGAGCGACGTCGCCGCGACGATCGCGTGCATTGGGGACTCCCCGGCCTCATTCACCCGGCACACCAGGTCCTCGGCATTCCTGCCATGGGCGCCGGCCACCGCGTCCGTGCCGTAGACCACCTTGAGCGCCGGTGTGGCAAGTGCCTTCCGGATCACGGCGGTCGCCAGCGGCAACGCGCGGGTCATGGCGGCGAAGCCCGCTTCATTATAGTTGCCGATCCCTTCGTACTTGGCGCGGTTGTCCAGGTAATTGTGAAACACCAGGCCGCACTGCGGATCGAAGTAGGTGCCGCGCGCACCCATCAGGTCGAGCACGTCCTGCGTCACGAAGATGCCGTGCTCGATCTGGGTGCAGCCGGCGAGCGTCGCGGCGCGGACGGCCTCGGCGCTGTGCGCATGCACCAGCGTCCGTAACCCGACGGCTTTCGCCTCGCCGCACGCAGCAGCGAGCTGCGCATCGGTCATGGTCTGCGCGCCGCCGTCGCGGATGCTCGCCGAGGCGAAGATCTTGATCAGGTCGGCGCCCTGCTGTTTGCGCTGGCGCACCAGGGCGCGCAGGCTGTCGGGACCGCCGCTCCGGTCGGTGAGCGGCTCGAGCGACGTGAGCAGGCGCGGGCCCGTACCGCGTGACGCGATCGAGTCGCGCAACAGGGCATCGTCAGGCGATCCCACACTCTGAATCGTCGTGAAGCCCGCGTTGAGCATGGCGGAGACGTTGGACAGCGCCGCGGCCGTCCCTTGGGTGGGCGTATCGCCGTCGTCGCGGGTGTGGAGCCGGCCCTTACTGTTGAAATACCAGGCCGGATGGACGTGTGCGTCGATCAGTCCCGGCAACACGGTGCGCGTGCCGAGATCCACCAGGCGCGCACCCGCGGGCACGGCGCCGCGCGGACCCACGCGCACGATGCGGCCGTCCTGGACGAGAATGTCGACGTTGGCGGATGCACCGCCCTTGCCATCGAGCATCTTCCCCGCGCGCAACAGGATTGGCGTTCCCTGGGCCGCGAGCGAACCGCCACCGAGCGTGAGCGCCACCGCGAGCCGCCAGATCACCGGCCACCACCGGTCGCGGCGGGACGGGCGAACTCGGTCGCGGGCCGGGCGCCGAGGCGGCGCAGCAGCAGGGCCGCCCGCTCGGTCTGCATGACCAAGGTGGCGAGATTGACGCGCTCGTCGGGCGAATGCGCGCCGCCGCCCATGGCGCCCAGGCCGTCGAGTCCGTCGATCAACGGCGCCACGAACGAGATGTCGCCGGCGCCGCGGCGGCCGGGATCGAGCGCCACGACGGGGCTATAACCGAGCGCGCGGCTCACCGTGTCGTAGATCGCCAGAATGCGCGCGTTGCCGGCCGTGGGCGACATCGCCGGGTATTCGTCGAGGAACGTGATGGTAGCGTCGGTCCCTGGGAGATGCTGCGCCACGATGTCGCGCATCTTGGCGCGGGTGCGCTCCTTCTGGTCTTCGGAGATGAAGCGCAGGTCGCCCTGGGCGACGGCCATCTTGGGGATGATGTTGAGCTTGCTCGCGGCGGTACCGGAGACTTGCACGGTGTCGTACGTCACGTCGGTGCCGCCGAGAATGGTCGCGGCGTTGAACGTGAGGTACTGCTCGCCCGCGAGCTGCTGGCGGAAGGCGTCGAGAATGCGCGCCAGCTCGTAGATCGCGCCGTAGCCCGCGCCGCCGAATACGCCCGCCGAGTGGGCCTGGCGTCCCGTCGCGGTCACGCGCCACGAGCTGGCGCCGCGGCGCGCAACGGTCACGTCGGTGCGGCTGCCCTCTTCGAACGCCAGCGCCACATCCGAACGGCGCGCGGCGTCGATCAAGTCCTTGCGCGACACCGCCAGCGGATCGCCGGCGTGCTCCTCGTCGCCCGTGAAGACCAGCGTGAGGTTCAAGTCTTTCAGCGCGCCCGCTGCCTGCAGCGCCTTGAGCGCGTACAGCACGACGACGTCGCCGCCCTTCATGTCGCCCGACCCGACGCCCGCGGCCATCGAGTCGGTGCGCACGAATGTCGGCCCGGTGGGCTCGACCACGGTGTCGAGGTGGCCGATCAAGAGGATTCGCACCGTCCCGGGCTTGCCGCGGTGATCGGCGACCAGGTGGCCGGCGCGCCGTGTCTCGTCCGGGACGCTCGCCCACGACGTCGTGAACCCCAGCGAATCGAGCGACGCGCGGAACACGGCGCCGACCTTGCGCACGCCGTCGAGGTTCAGCGTCGGGCTCGGGATATCGACCACGCGCTGCAGGTAGGCGATCTGGTCGGCGCGACTCGCCGCGATCGCGTCGCGAATGCGCCGTTCGACGGGCGTCACGGCCGCCTGCGCCGCGAGGGACGCGCCGGCGAGTGCCAGCGAGCAGACGAGGAAGCCGGCTCGGGTCATCGTCAACTCCGGGTCAAACCGGGGAGATGGTCATGGCGGGCTTCACCGCCCACAGGGTGAGCCAGGCGAGGAGGGCGATGGCCACCGCGGCGGCGAGAGCCGGGAGCAGTCCGGTACCGCCCCACGTGATGGGCGCCACACCGCCGCCAATCGTGAGTGCGGCGGCCCACGCGAGCAGCAACGGGCGCGCCCAGCGTCGGCGCATCACGAGCGCGCCCACGACGGCGACCGCCAGGGTGCCGAAGACGAGCTGCATGGCCGTCTGCAAGCGCTGACCCAGCGTGGCCGCTTCGCCGACCTGCTGCAGGCCACCCGTGATGCCTGAGTATCCAATGAATAGAAGGAATGCGACGCCGAGCGCGACCCGCAGCTTCGCCCAGATGCTCACCGGCGGGCGCTGGCGGCGGCGGAACGGAAGGCGAGGACCAGCGTCTCGCCCGCGGGCAGGGCGTTCCACTGAGCGAACAGCTCGCGCCGCCGCTCGCGCACGCGCGCGAGCTCCTCGTCGGTCACCGTCACGTCGTCGCCCAAGCCACCGGCCTCATTGATCTCGGCGGCGGACCACCGTCTGGTGGCCGCGCGCTCCTGATCGAGCAAACCGACGATACGTTCGGCGATCAACGCCTCGGGCGGGAGCGGGCCGCGTGGCCACGGCTTGCCGAAGTCGAACAGGTCCCACCCCTCAGCCACCAGCCCGAAGAACCCGCGGGGGTGGCCCAGCACCGTCTCGACCGCGTAATGGGTGAGGTCGTGATACGGGAAGAAGCGTCCCTGCGCCCCGTCATGGCGTTGCCAGGTAATGGAGCCGTCGGCGCGCGTGCAGGTCAGCGCGGCGCTGCCATCCGTCCGCTTCTTGATTCGGATCACGAGGTCGCGCATCGGAAATCCAATATGATTCTGGCGCGCCCCAGTCGGAAGCCGCTACCTTACGCCCCAGCATGCCCCTGAAGGTCACGCCCTTTCATCCGCGCACCGCCCCGCTGTGCGAGAGCCAGGCCTGGCGCCGCTGGGCCGGCTTCCAGGTCGCAAGCTCCTACGAGCTGTTGCACGACCGCGAATACCACGCGATCCGCAGCTCCGCCGCGCTGCTCGACGTGTCGCCCCTCTACAAGTATCTGATCTCGGGCAAAGATGCCGCCCGACTGTTGCATCGCATCATCACCCGCGACGTCGAGAACATGAAGGTCGGCCAGGTGGTCTACACGCCGTGGTGCGACGCGACCGGCAAGGTGATCGACGACGGCACCGTGTCGCGCCTCGACGAGCGCGTGTTCCGCATGACCGCCGCCGATCCCAACATCCGCTGGCTGCATCTCAACGCCCGCGGGCTCGACGTGAAGATCGAGGAGGTATCCGAGTCCACGGCCGCGCTCGCGCTGCAAGGGCCGAACTCGCGCGCGATTCTGCAGCAGTTGTCGGACACGGACTTAGCGAGCCTCAAGTATTTCCGCCTCACGCGCGCCAAATTGCGAGGCATCCCGGTCACGGTGTCCCGCACCGGGTACACCGGCGACTTGGGCTACGAAGTCTGGGTGGACGCCGCGCAGGCGGTGCCCCTGTGGGACGCGGTTGTAGACGCGGGCACGCCGTACGGCATCACACCCTGCGGCATGCTGGGACTCGACATGGCGCGCATCGAAGCGGGCCTGATGCTGCTCGAAGTGGACTACTTCTCGGCCCATCACGCCCTGATCGAATCGCAAAAATCGTCGCCGTTCGAGTTGAACCTCGCCTGGACCGTCAATCTCAAGAAGGAATGGTTCGTGGGGAAACCGCCGCTGGTGGAAGAAGCGGCGCGCGGACCGGCGTGGCAATTCGTGGGGCTCGAAGTCGCCTGGGATTCATTGGAGCGGTTGTACGCCGAGGTCGGCCTGCCGCCGCGGCTCCCGGCCGCCGCCTGGCGCACGAGCGTGCCGGTCTACGTCTACGACACGCAGGTGGGTTACGCGACGAGCGGCGTGTGGTCGCCGTTGCTCAAGAAGTACATCGCCCTGGCGCATGTGCACTCGACCCACGCCACTCCCGGCACCCCCGTCGAGATGGAAGTCACCGTCGAGCACCATCGCAAGCGGGCGGCGGCGCGCGTGGTGCCGACGCCGTTCTTCAATCCCGAACGGAAGCGCGCCTGATGCCCGCGACCAACACCTGGGACGCGATCGTCGTAGGCGGCGGGCACAACGGGCTCGTCAATGCCGCCTATCTCGCGCGCGCGGGCAAGAAGGTTTTGGTCCTGGAGAAGCGGCCGCGCGTGGGCGGCGCCGCCGTCACTGAGGAGGTCTTCCCCGGCTTCAAGTTCTCGATGTTCTCCTACGTCGTGAGCCTGCTGCGCCCCGAGATCATTCGCGATCTGGACCTGCCGGGCCACGGCCTGCACATCCTGCCGCTCGAGAGCACGCTGACGCCGATGGAAAACGGCGACTACCTCGCCGGCTGGGCCGACCACGACGACACGCGGCGCGAGCTGTATCGCCATTCGCCCAAAGATGCCGAGGCGTACGACGTGTACGGCCGCCTGATGTACCACATGGCGCACGCCGTGAAGCCGATTTTGGGCCTGGTGCCGCCCGATCCCACGTCGCTCAATCCCAAAGACCTGATGGGCCTGCTGCGCCTGGGCAAGCATTTCCGCGGCCTGGGCGCCGAGCAGTTCCACGCGTTGTTCAAGCTCATGACCATGAGCTCGGCCGACTTCCTGGACG
>DATLWA010000079.1:0-13566 GCA_035576905.1 Gemmatimonadales bacterium | reverse complement strand
TCGCGCAAGTTGCGGTTGGTCGCCGCGATGAGCCGCACGTCCACGGGAATGGATTCGCCGCCGCCCACCCGCTCGATCTCGCGCTCCTGCACGGCCCGCAGGATCTTGGCCTGCAGGGCGAGACTCATGTCCGCCACTTCGTCGAGGAACAACGTGCCGCCGATGGCCAGCTCGAAGCGCCCGGGCTTACGCGTCACGGCGCCGGTGAAGGCACCCTTTTCGTGGCCGAACAGCTCGCTCTCGAGCAGGTTCTCCGGAATGGCGGCGCAGTTCACCGCCACGAACGCGCCCGCGGCGCGCGGTCCGTTCTGGTGAATCGCCCGCGCCACCACTTCCTTGCCGGTGCCCGATTCGCCCTGGATCAGCACCGTCGCCGTGCTCGGCGAGACGCGCGCCAGGAGCTTGTAGACCTCGAGCATGGCGGCGCTCTGCCCCACCAGCGCGTACTGCCCGGCGGCGGCGGGATCGGCGGCGGGGAGCGCGATGCCGGTCTCGCCCGTGGCCGCCCGTAACCGCTCCAGCGCGCGCATCAGGGCTTCCCGGCTCACCGGCAGGGAGAGCAGATCCACGATGCCGAGCTTCTCCGCCCGCAGCACCAGCCCCATCGACGCGTGCTGCACGCACGCGATCAAGCGGGGGCTGTGCGGCGCGCCGCGCACGGCGTCCGCCCACCAAGCCAGCTCTTCGTCGGCGCGATCGCCCAGGATCAGGAGGACGACGTCGCACGCGCCGGCGGCGAGACGCCGCGCAGCGCTGGGCAGGTCAGGCGTGTAGTCGAATTCCGCGCCGGTTTCGGTGGCCCATTGGCGGACGCTCTGCAGGGCGGCGGCCGCGCCGGTGGCGCCCACGGCGAGTAGCCGCAGGGTCGTCCTGCGCGGCGCGCCCTCCGCGGCGTCGGTGGCCCCGGGAGCAGCGCCGCGGGACCGCGTCATCTTGTTCGTCGCTCACCTCCGATATAGCGGGCGACGAGAACGAGTGCATCATCCGTGCCCTTGGCGTGGCGCGCGAGGATGCCGTCGGCGATCTGCTGGGGGGAGCCGGTTGGGGCCAGGCCGTCCGCGAAGCCGGTGCGGACGCCGTCGGTGGCGAAGATCAGGGTATCCCCGGGGGAGACGGGCACGATCCAGGCCCGCGCGCGCGGCAACTCCGCGCCCACGATGCCGCCGAACGTGACGAGCGTCGTGCGGGAGGGCTGCAGGGTCTGATCGGCGAGCAGCAGCACCCCCTCGACGTTGCCCACGCCCAGCCACGTCATGGTCGCATGCACCGTATCGAACGAGGCCAGGCTCACGACGGCGCCGCGGAACCCCAGGAGCGCCTCGTGGCAGCGGCGCAGCAGGTCGGCTACGGGCTCGCTGGGACCTCGCTCCAGCGCGGTGATCGCCTGCCGCGCGGTGGTGGCGGCTTCGCTGCCGTGTCCCAGCGCGTCCACCACCGCGGCCAGAACGCCGCCCGCGAACGGCTGCACCAACGCCAGGTCGCCCGACGCCGTCTCGCCCGGCTGGGCGTGCTCGGCGACGGCCCAGTCGAGTACGCCCGTGACGGGCGCGCGGTCGGCCCGCCTAGCCATGCGTCCGTTTCCATTTCTTCATGGTGACGGTGGTGCCCTGGCGGGGCGCCGAGACGACTTCGAACTCGTCCATGAGCCGGCGCGCGCCCGGGAGGCCGAGGCCCAGGCCGCCCGACGTGGAATAACCGTCCTGCATCGCCTTCGGCACGTCGGGAATGCCGGGGCCCTGATCGCTCGCGACGATGATGACGCCGCTGCGATCGCCGTCGAGGACCATGCGGAACGTGATGGCGCCGCGGCGCGCGTAGTTGAGAATGTTGCGCGCGATCTCGGAGATCGCGGCCGCGATCACCGTCTGGTCGCCGGCGCTGAAGCCGACCTGTTCGGCCAGCTCGCGGCCGTGCTGTCGCGCAGTCACCACGTCCACGTCGGACGCGATGGTGATCACCACTTCGTCAGACATGATCGCTGCGCGCCTTGACCTGACGGTCGAGGAACACGAGTCCTTCCTCGAGGTCCAGGGCGGTCGCCACCCCTTTCAGCGTGAGGCCGAGCTGCACCATGGCGAAGGCGACCTCCGGCTGGATGCCGACGATCACCGTCTCGGCGCCGCGCAGCCGCGTCATGTGCGCCAGATCGCGCAGCGTCCGTACCGCGAACGAGTCCATGACGTCGAGCGCGGTCACGTCCACGATCACGCCGCGGGCGCGGAACTTTCCCACGCGCGCCACGAGGGCTTCGCGTAACTGCGAGAGATCGGCGTCGGTCAGCGCGGACTGAATCGACGCGATCAGATAAAAGCCCTGCTTCAGAATGGGGACTTCCACCGGTGCTCCCCCCTGCGTTCAGGTCAGGCCGACGCCGTCGTCTCCGACAGCGGGAGCACTTTGTAGCCGATCAACCGTTCCGCTTCTTCGATACCGCCCTGCAGGTCGCCCACCGTGGCCATCTCGCTCAGGTCGACGCCGATGGTGACGAGCGTCTGCGCGATTTCGGGCGACAGGCCCGTCACGATCACGGTCGCGCCCAGGAGGCGGGCCGCCTCGACCGTCTGCACCAGGTTGTTGGCGACGTTCGCGTCCATCGCCGCCACACCGGTGATGTCGATCACGACGACTTTGGCGCGGTTGGTGCGAATGGCGCGCAGCAGCTGCTCGGTGAGCTGGCGCGCGCGTTGCGGATCGATGACGCCGATGATCGGCAGAATCAGGAGCCGCTCGCGCACCTGCAGCACCGGCGTGGACAGCTCGCGGATGGCTTCCTGTTGCTGCCGGATGATGCGCTCGCGCTCCTGCACGAAACCCACCGCCACCGTGTTCGCGATGCGGTTCGCCGCGGGCTCGTAGGCGTCGAGAATGCGGTTCAGTTTTTCGAAGTCTTCGTGGTACTTGGCGAACAGCGAGCGGGCCAGCACGTCGCGCAGCAGCAGCACGATTCCCACCACTTCGTGCGTCTCGACGCCTCGCGGAATGATGCGCTCCGACAGGTTGCGCGCGTAGGCCTGCAGGGCCTCGAACGTGCCCGTCTCCAGCGCCTCCACGTAGTTGTCGTAGACCGACGTGGCCTCGGCGAAGATTTCCTCGGTCGTCATCGCCGTGAGCAGTTGGGCTCGCGTGATGCGCCGCGCCCATTCCTCCCGCAGCTGCGTCCGGTTCTGGCGCAGGTGGGCGACGAGTTCGCGCAGCAGCGCGGCGGTGTCCTCGATGCTCGCCGGTTGCTGCTGCGGGGATGGACGGTCCTTAGGGCTCATGTGCGGGCTCCGGGCTGCGAGGGTCCTAGGAAACTTTCCGATGCTGCGGGTATGCTACAGTAGGCCCGCAACACGCAAGCTCAATGCCACTAACAGTTTTCCGGCGATGCTCGCAGGTCACGCTGTGCGTTGCAGTTAGCCGCGTAGTCGTTGAGCCAACAACGCTGGCTGCACTAGTTAAGTGCCCGTCGGCACTGCCAGATGCCCCAAGATAGTGCAGCGAACGTGGCACGGGCGCAACTAGTAGAAAGCGGACCGCCCGGCCGGAGGAGAGGATCCGGCCGGGCGGGTGAACGGCCCTCCCATATAAGGAAGGGCCCGAGGTTTACTGGCTTACCTGGCTCGTGGCTGAGCCGACGATGATGTCGCCGGTCTGAGCGCCGGTGAGCGCGTTGACCAGGACGACGTGGATCATGTTCACCGTGATGCCGCTCGAGTTGATACCGTCACCCGTGCGCTGCTGCTCGTTCAACACCACGTAGCCTGTGCCGGGCAAATTCACCCGCGTGTTGGGCGCTACGCCCGATGAGTAGGACACGCCGTTCACCACGAGGTTGTCCAGCTGCGAGCCGCTGGCGTTGCTGCCCGCGCCCAGATTCGTGAGCCAGCTACTGGCCAGCGCCACCACGCTGTTCGCCGTGATGAGACCGTTCAGCAGACTGACGTTCTCGAGCGTGGAGTTGCTTTCCGCGCTGCCGTCGCCGCCCGTGGCCATCGTGAACAGGTTGTCCGCGCCGGCCAAGCCGTCGACGCTCACGTTGGGCGTGTTGTCGGTCGCCATCGACCCATCCCCCGGCAACTGCGCCACGGGCGACGTCATGCTCGTGACGGGGGTTGTCACCGCCATGCCGACCGCGCGCGATGTGGTTTGCGCCCACGCGCCCGACGGCAACGCCGCGCCCAGGATCAACAATCCCAGGACACAGCCTGTCATCTTTGCGAGCTTCTTCATGATTCCATCCTCCTTCGGCAAAGCTGCACGATCACGTTGTGGTTTCGAGGATCAGGAGTGGTATTGCCGGTTGCCGCCCGTCAGCACGCACAGCGGCGGGGCCTGGGCGCGCCGGTCTTCGCACATCACGGAGTAACCGAGATCCGGCACGTTGATCTCGAAGCCGTCGTGCCCGACGCCAGGCTCGCCGCCGTCGCAATCGAACACTTCGAAATCGTAGCTCTGCCCGGTGTTCTTCTCTTCGAGCGACCCGCCCCAGTGCAGTGCACCGTCGGGGCAGCCGTCGGTTTCCAGTACCTCCACGAACGTGATGTTCTCGCTATGGAGATTGAGCGGGCTGCCGTTCACGCGCATTTCGTCGCGGTGATCGACCCACTCGAGCTGGCCCTTCACCTGGCAGTTGCCGTCCGCGCCCAGGCCGTCCGACATCACGTGCGCGCCGAACGTCTCGTACTCATGACTCGACGGCGGATTCTTCGTCGGGCCGCCCGGCGGAAAATCGATGCGGCCGCCGCCCGTCATCTTGGCCGCCGGGCATTGCTGCCCGAACCAGTAGTTCGGTTTGCCGGCGTGGTTGTCCACCAGATTCCCGGGACGGTCGCACGCGGTCGCCAACAGCGCGCCGGCTGCGAGCAGCCCCGGCCAGAGTGTGCTTCCCCATGTGCGCATCGGATCGCCTCCTGTTTGCTGGATTCGCGCAACAACTCTTCCTGCGGTCATCAAAGCAAACGGGATGCCAGCGCGTATCGGCGCGCCGCTCGCGGGCGCGCGCGCCACACTCGCGCGCGTGCGCCGCGTTGTCGTGCAACAGTGCCGCGCGCTCGCACCGAAGTGCGACGCGCGCGCCATCAATGTGAGGACGAGAGCTGCTTGATACCGTAGATCGCGGCGGGGAGCGTGATGAGCAACGTGAGAACGCGGACCAGACCTTCGCCGTTGCCGCGCTTGATCACGGGCACCACGACCAGGTCGCCGCCGTGCAGGTCGAGTTGATCGACGGTGAGATTCCGGGCGAGCGCTTTCTGCAGCCGGCCGCCCTCCCACACGACGCGGCCGTCGCGCTCGATGCGCATCTTGGGCAAGTCCGCTTCGCGCGTGGGCCCGCCCGCGCGCATCATCGCGTCCGCGAGCACGAGATCGGCCGGGACGGCGTAGAAGCCGGGATGTTCCACCTCACCCACGATCGACAGGCGAATCAGCACGCGCGCGTGCACGTCGGGATTCTTGAGATACTTGGCCAACTGTTGCCGCAGGTACAGCTCCACATCGGCGCGGCTGATACCCGCCAGCGGCACCGCGCCGATGTCGGGCAGCGTGATGCTGGGGCCGTCCCCTACGGTGAACGTATCGGTGAGCTGCTGCTCGCCTACGACCTGCAGCAGCAGCCGGTCGCCCACCTGTACGGCGTTGCCGTTGCGCGACTGCGCCGCGAGCGGCGCCGTCACGAGGAATCCCATCAGCAGTAGGATGCGTTTCATTCGACAGTCACACTCTTCGCCAGGTTGCGCGGGCGATCGACGTCGCAGCCGCGCCGCACAGCGATGTGATAGGCCAGAAGCTGGAGTGGAATCACGGTGAGCAGCGGGGACAAGAGCGGCGCCGTGAGCGGCACGCGCAGCACGTGATCGGCCACGCGGTCCAGGTCGCCGTTCACGTCCTCCGTGGTCACGACGATGATGCGGCCGCCGCGCGCCCGCACCTCTTCCATGGTCGTGCGGACTTTTTGATAGACGGCGTCGCGCGGCGCCACGAAGACGACCGGCATCTCGGCGTCGATCAGCGCGATCGGCCCGTGCTTCATTTCGGCCGCCGGATAGCCCTCGGCATGGATATAGGAGATTTCCTTGAGCTTGAGCGCGCCTTCCAGCGCCACGGGGAAACTCACGCCCCGGCCGAGGTACAGCGCGTTGCGCGCGCCGGCGTAACGCTCGGCAAGCTCGCGGACTTCCGCGCCCAGGTGCAAGGTCCGGCCGATCAGATCGGGCAACGCGATCAGACTCTTCACCAGCTCGCGCCCCGTCTCCAACGCCAAGCCGCGGGCCCGCCCGAGGTACAAGCCGAGCAACGCCAGCGCCGCGATCTGCGACGAGAACGCTTTGGTCGATGCCACGCCGATCTCGGGGCCGGCGTGGAGGTAGACCCCCGCGTCGGCTTCGCGCGCGATCGTGCTGCCCACGACGTTGACGAGGCCGATGACGCGCGCGCCGGCGGCGCGGGCGGCCCGCAACGCCTCGAGCGTGTCGGCGGTTTCGCCCGACTGGGAGATCGCGACCGTCAGCGTGTCTTCCAGGGGTAGGAGCCGGCGGTAGCGGAACTCCGACGCGTACTCCACTTCGACCGGCAACCCCGCCAATTCTTCCAGGATGTGGCGGCCGACCAGACCCGCGTGCCACGACGTCCCGCAGGCCACAATCACGACGCGGCGCAGGCTGGTGCAGTCGCCCTTGGTGAAGTTGAGACCGTTCAAGCGGGCGCCGCCGTCGGAGAGCAGCAACCGCCCGCGCAGCGTGTTGCGCACGCTATCGGGCTGCTCGAAGATCTCCTTCAGCATGAAGTGGTCGTAGGTGCCGAGCGCGAGATCGTCGAGCTCCCACTCCACGGCGTCCACCGCCCGATCCTGCTCGTGGGCGTCGGCGTCCAGCACGCGATAGCCGTCGCCCGTCAGCACGGCAATGTCGCCGTCGGCGAGGTGCACCACCGAACGCGTGTGCGCCAGGACGGCGCTGGCGTCGGACGCCACGAAATATTCGCCGTCGGCCACGCCCAACAGCACGGGCGATCCGCGGCGCGCCGCGACGACCTTGCCGCGATCGTCGGCGCTCACGACGGCGACGCCGTACGTGCCCTCGACGAGCCGCAGCGCCGCCGCCACGCGCTCCTCCAGCGTCTTGCCGGGTGACTCCTCGATCAAGTGCGTCAGTGTTTCAGTGTCGGTCTCGGTGGCGAACTGATGCCCCGCCCGCTCCAACCGCGCGCGCAGCACGTCCGCGTTCTCGATGATGCCGTTGTGTACCAGCGCGATCGTGCCGCTGCAGTCGGCGTGCGGATGCGCGTTGGTCATGTTGGGAGAACCGTGCGTGGCCCAGCGCGTGTGCGCGATGCCGCAGCGGCCGTGCACGGGGGCACGATCCACCAGTTCGCGCAGCGCCGCGACGCGGCCGGCGAGCTTGCGGGTCTCGACTCCCGCGCCGTTCAATACCGCCACGCCGGCCGAGTCGTAGCCGCGATACTCCAGACGGGCCAGGCCGTCCAGGAGGATCGGGACGGCTTCCCGCTGACCGACGTATCCGACGATGCCGCACATCTCAGCCTTCCTCCCGCCGGGGTTCCAACAGCGGCGCGCCGCGGCCGGATAAGCCGAACCGGTCGAGCTGCGCCAGAATGGTGGAGATCACGGAGCCCGACAATCCATCGTCGATCGGACTCCCGCACTCCGGGCACACGAGCGCGTCGACAGCAACCGACGCCGCCGTCTCGATTCCGGCGTCCGAGGCACAGCGTGAGCAATGCATGCCCCGGCTACCTTCAAGTTTGGGGCCCGCACTCCCCGTTCCCGGGGCGACACGGCGCTTCCTCCGCAAACCCAAGCACTTACCATGCCGCCGGACGTCCGCGCGCCGGTCCATCACGTGGCGCGGCCGCGACACCAACGGGCTCTTATGTCGTTGCCGCGCAGCGAACTGGGAAGCCGCCACGGCCTCAACCTTGCAAGACTTCCGCCCTTGGAGGGATGGGTATGCCCAATCATAGGTCGGAGTTGCACGTACTGGTGCTCGCACACGAGCCGGGGCGCACCGTAACGCTGCGCGGCTGGCTTGAGGCGGCGCATTTCACCACCACCACGGCGGCGCCGGGCGACGACGGCCTGGCAACCGCAGAAGCGGCACAGCCCGACGCCATCGTACTGCACGTTCTCGAGCCCGGGCCGGCCACGTTGGCGCTGTGCGAGGAGCTGCGGGACGCGGCCCCGACGCACCTGACGCCGTTGTTGGTGTGGTCGGAGCAGCCGTTCACCCGTGAAGAACGTCTCGCGGCGCTGCACGCCGGCGCGTGGGATTGCCTGGCGCCGGGCGTGGACCGCGATGAGACGCTGGCGCGGCTCAGCACGTTCGTGCGCGCCAAGCGGGGCGCCGATCAACAGAACGGCGACGGTCTCGTGGATCCGGGCACCGGGCTCTACAATCGCCACGGGCTGGCGCGGCGCGCGCGCGAGCTGAATTCGCAGGCGTTCCGCGATCACTCGGCCCTGGCCTGCGTGGCCTTCTCGCTCGACATCTTGGACGCGGCGGACGAAGCCCGCACGGCGGCCGTGGTCGCCCAATGCGCGCAGGCCCTGAGCAAACGCGCCCGGCTCTCGGACGTGGTGGGCCGCCTGGGACCGCGGGAATTCGCGGTGCTCGCGCCCGCCACGGGTCCCGACGGGGCCGTCAAGCTGGCGCACCGTATGGTGCAATGGGTGACTGCGGCGCTCGCCACCGATCCCCACGCGCCGTCCGTTCGGATGCGGGCGGGCTACGACGCCGTGGTCAACGTGGCATACGAGCCGCTCGATCCCGCGGCGCTGTTGCTGCGGGCCGCCACCGCGCTGCGGGGCGCCCGCAGTGGCGGTGCGGATTGGCTGAAACGGTTCGAGGGAGGCGCGGCCCGGCGCGACGCGCCTTAGGCCGCGCGTCTCACGCCGGCGTGGTGTGCAGCAGCCCGGCCATACGGCGGGCGACGTCGTGCGTGAACAGGTGCGCCCGCCCATACTCCCAGCGGGCACCACGGCACTCCAGCACATCGGCGCCGAAAGCGGTCCGGAAGCGATACAATGCGTGCGCCGCGTGTACCGGGGCCGCGGCCGCGGCGGGCGAGCCGCCCAGGCTGTATTGCCGGCAGCCGCGCTCGATCAGCAGGCTCATGATGCGCCATTGCAGCCACACCGACGCCCCGGCGCGGTCGCCGTCGGGCGTCGCGCCACCCATCACGTAGTACGCGCGATTCCCCGCCCATCCGACGAGCGCCGCGGCCAGCAGGTTCGGCCCATCCCAGGCGCTGAACGTCTCCAGCCCCCACGGCGCCGCGGGATCGACGCGCTGCGTGAGCACTTCGTCCGGTACCCCGACCGGAGATCCACTACCGACCTGCACCAGCCACAGCAACGCCCACGCGTCGCGGCCCGACACCGAGCGCAGGGTCCATCCGGCGCGCTCGCCGTTGTGCACGGCGCGGCGGTGCGGCTCGGCGAACTCGTGCGCCAGGGTCGCGGGATCGGCGTCGTCGAGCGCCATCAGGAATTCCAGGCGCGGCTCGTGCGCCGCCGGGGGTAGCGATGGACCCGGTTGCCAGCGGGCGTCGTGCGAATCGATGACGACCTCGGCAGCGCCACGGGCGCGCAGGGTTTCCGCCAGCGTGGTGAGCGCTTCGTCGCGACGGCCCAGGCAGATCAGCGCCGGCAGCGTGGGCAGGTAGGCGTGCCGCGGGACGCGACCGAACCGGCACGTCACTTCCGTCGCCAGCGCGATGCCCGCGACCTCACCACCCAGCAACAGGCGTGCGAACAACGGCACGCCATCGGGCTTGCTCACCGCCAACCCGACCGGCGAGTGGAAGAACCCGCCACCGAAGCGCACCAGCTGCGCCACCCAGTCGGGCGGGCATTCGGTGTCGAGCAGCCATTGCAGCGTGCCGAACGCACGCGGCGGATGGCTGACGTGGAGGTCGAGACGGCTCGTGACGGTCATGGGGTCCTCGGTTCGTTCAACTGAGGGCGGCCGGGCCGGGCGCCACGGCGTGGTCATCGCGTTCGTCGCCTGCCTCGTACCCCGGCAAGTAATACGCGTAGTATCCGTACGCGGCGTTGTCAGGCACGTCGTTCAAGACTGCACCGAGCAGCCGGACCGGCATGCGGTCCAGCACTTCGAGCTTCGCCTCGATCACTTCGCGGTCGCTCACGCCCGTCCGCAGCACGACGACGAGATTGCTGGTCGCGGTCCCGAGCACGAAAGGATCGATGCCGGCAGTGAGCGGCGGGCTGTCGCACACGATCACATCGTAATTCGGGCGCAGCTGCGCGAGCAGGCGCGGCATGCCGGGTCCATCCAGCAGCTCCGGCGCTTCGTGCGCGCGCGTGCCGCAGGCGATCAGGTCGAGCCGCTCGTACGGGGTCTGCTGAACGATCTGGTCCAGCGACGCGCCGCCCCGCAGGTAGTCCGCGAGCCCCGGCCGGCGTTGCCGCCCGCAGCGGCGGTGCAGCGCGCCACGGCGGATGTCCCCGTCGATAAGCAGCGTGCGGTGGCTGCCCTCGGCGAACATGGCGGCGACGTTCGAAGCGATCAGCGACTTGCCGTCGCCGGGGCCGGGACTGGTGATCGCAAACACCACGGGCCCGGCCGAGCCGTACGCATACTCCAGGTTCATGCGGATGCCGCGCATCGCTTCCAGGAACGCCGGCTCATCCTCGGGCAACAGCAGCGCGTCGCGCTTCGTCTGGCGCACGTGGGGCACCGTGCCGAGGATGGCGAGGCCCATGTCGCGCGACACTTGCGCCGGGTAACGGACCCGGGGATCCATGCGATCCAGCAGCACCGCGCCGCACACGGCGAACGCCAGACCGCCCAGGAGCGCCATCAAGATCACGCGCGGCGCCGTGTTGCGGGCCGGTCGCTCGGGCACGACGGCCGGGTCGAGGATGCGTACGTCGGGCACTGTCGTGGCTTCCGCGAGCTGCGCTTCGTTGAGACGCTGCTGCAGGTTGGTGAACAGCGTCGCCCGCAGGTCGTAATCGCGGCGCAGCCGGGCGCCCTCCATGCTGCGCGCGGGAATGCTGCGCAGCTGGCGCCCCGCCCCGCCCAGCCGCTGATCGAGATCACGGCCGCGCGCGTCCATGCGCGCGATCAACTCACGCGCCAGGTCCGGAATGGTGGTCCTTTCCAGGGTGGCGATTTCGCCGGCGAGCTGCACGATCTTCGGGTGCGCGTCGGAGTAGCGATATCGCAGCGCCCGCAGGTCCGCTTCTTTCGTGGTCCATTCCTTGACCGCCGCGTCGAGCGGCGCCGCTTTCGCGACCGCGCCGATGGCCGCCAGGCGATCGACGTCCACGCCGGAGTCACCCGCAGTCGTGAGGATGCGGGTGATGGCGTCCCGGTCCCGCTTCAGCCCATCGCGTTCCAGCTGCATCTGGAAGAAATCGGCGAGCGCGCCGCCGGCGGCCGGATCCGACGCGCCCGCGCCGCCGCTGTCGCTCGCGCCCTGGGGATCCGCCACGTCACCGGGCAGCGTGATGGTGCGCTGGCGGAAGCCCTGCAGCGCCTGCTCGGCTTGCTGGAGACTCTGCTGGGCGTAGGTCACCTGCTGGCCGAGGATCTTGGTGCGCTCGGTGAGCTTGAGGCGCTGCAGATCCGCTGCGACCGCGACGTAGCGCTTCGCCAGAGCGTTCACGATCGCCGCCAGGCGCTGCGGATTGGGGCCCTCGAGCTGCAGCGTGAGGAAGTTGCCGTCCTCGTCGATGTGCGCCTCGAGCGCGTCGGCGAGCCACCGCGCTCCATCGCGCGGCGAGGAGACGGTGAACTGCACGCGGCGGTGTGACGCCAACAGCGCGGCGCTCGGCGCCCAGCGGAACCCGAAGCGCGCGCCGATGGAATCCCCCAGGGCGCCGCGCTCCAGCTCGCTGCCGTCCGCCGTGCTGAGCACGTACTGCGCGCTGGGCACATCCACGCGGACCTCATAGGAGCCGGGGCGGAACTGCTCGCCGACACTGAAGTCCCGCGCCACGATCGAGTCGTCGGGTGTGCGGAACGTCAGGTAGAGACGCAAGTCGCGCGCGACACTATCGAGCACCGAGTAAGAGCGCAGCAAGGCGACCCACGCCTCGGCCTCGAACGTCTGCCCGGGCCGCAGCGGCCCGCGATCCGGGGTCCCGTAGGAGCGCCGGTCGCTCTCATCGATCCATACAGTCGCCTGGGCGAGGTAGCCCGGTTTCACGAAGCGAGACGCGACAACCCCTCCAGCGGTGCTGAGGAGTGTCACGCCGGCGATCAACCATTTGAAGCGGAGCAGGACGCCCGACAGCCGTCGCCAGTCGATCCCTTCCTCGGCGGGCTCGACAACGCGCGACGCGCGCGACGGGCGAACCGCGTCGCGCTCGATCGCCCGCGCGTGGGCGGACGGAACTGGAAGATTTGGCTTGCCTGATGGCATCGGCGCCGCAGAGCTTCGCAAGTCCGATACCGCGCCGACCGCCGAAGTTTGTGCAGCGTCCGCGCCCCACCCCTTTTGCCGATGCCGCGAATCAGTGCACGCACGGCGGGCCCCTGCGTGCACCTTGGTGCAACAATCGGCGGTTTTTCCCTGCTGCAAGGCCGCGACAAGGTGGCCCGATCCCTGCATATGCACGGGGGCGACGGAACGCCTGTGCAAACCTCCGGAACAGGGAGCGAGAACGTGAGCGCGATGTCGATGCCGATGACGCCTTCCAGCCCGAACCAGAAGGATCCCAACGGCGCCACCCGAGCGCAGGGCCGCGATCCGGCCGCGCTGTTGTCCATAAGTCCCGAGGCCCGCGCCAGCATCCGAATCTTCGTCGCCGATGACGAGCACACGCTGCGCGAAAGCTGCGCCAACGTGCTGCGCCTCGAGGGCTACCAGGTCACGGTCTCCGGGCGTGGGCAGGAAGCGTTGGACCTGCTGAAGCGCACGCCGTTCGACATCGTGCTCGCCGACCTCTATCTGGCCCAGGTGGACGGGCTCACCCTGCTGCGCGCCGCGCTGGCGACGAACGCCGGGACGCTCGTCGTCGTGATGACGGGGAATCCGAGCATCGAATCGAGCATCGAAGCTCTGCGCCAGGGCGCGTGGGACTATCTGCCCAAGCCGTTCTCCGCGGAACACCTGCAGATCCTGATCGGACGCGCCGCGCACGCAGTGCTGGTGGCGCGCGAGTCGGCCGAGCAGCCGGCGCCGGAGCGGCGCCAAGGCGGCCCGTCGCTGATCGGGGCGTCGCCGGCGTTCCAGCGGGCCGTCGAGCTGGCGCGCCGCGTGGCCGCGACCGACGCCTCCGTCTTCATCACGGGTGAGAGCGGCACCGGCAAGGAAATGATCGCGCAGTTCATCCATAGCCACAGCCGGCGCGCCAGCCGCTCGTTCGTCGCGCTCAATTGCGCGGCGCTGCCCGAGCCGCTGCTCGAGTCCGAGATGTTCGGGCACCGCAAGGGCGCTTTCACGGGCGCCGTGCGGGACAAACCCGGCCTGCTGGAGACCGCGAACGGCGGCACGCTGTTCCTCGACGAGCTGATCGACATGCCCAAGGCGATCCAGGCGAAGCTGCTGCGGGTGATCCAGGACGGCGTGGTGCGGCGTGTGGGGAGCGAGGCGACG
>DATLWA010000078.1:0-4974 GCA_035576905.1 Gemmatimonadales bacterium | reverse complement strand
CGCCGCGTTCGGCAAAGACCCGCGCTACATCTGGGTCTCGCGCCGCAACACGAACAGCCAGTGGGAATACAACGACAACTTTCAGAGCGGCTACGACATTCAGGTCTACGATCGCGAGACCGGCCAGTTCAGCGTTCGCGCGACCCGCTGGGGCTCGGCGTTCCGGCCCACCCTGTCGCCCGACGGCAAGTGGCTCGTCTATGCGACGCGCTACGACACCAAGACCGGTCTGCGGCTGCGCGACCTCCAGACGGGCGACGAGAAGTGGCTCGCCTATCCCGTCACGCGCGACGACGCCGAGTCGCGCTTCACACGCGATCTCTACCCCGGCTCGGCCTTCACGCCCGACTCCAAGGCGATCATCACGTCCTACGGCGGCAAGATCTGGCGTGTCGACGTGCCGACGGGGCAGGCGACCAACATTCCGTTCACGGCCAAAGTGTCTCAGGACCTGGGACCGTTGGTGCGCTTCGATACGCGCGTCGACACGGCGCCCGTGTTGGTGCGGCAGATTCGCAATGCCGCGCCCTCACCGGACGGCAAGCGACTCGCCTTCAGCGCGCTCGACCGGTTGTACATCATGGACCTGCCTGGCGGCGCGCCGCGCCGCGTCACCAACGACACGGTGCACGAGCAGGTGCCGACCTGGTCGCCCGACGGCTTGTGGCTCGCCTACGTGACGTGGACCGAAGACGGCGGCCGCCTGATGAAGGTGCGCGCCGACGGCAAAGGCGCAGCCGTCCAGCTCACGCCGGACGTCGCCTTTTACGATACGCCGGTGTTTTCGCCCGACGGCCAGCGCGTCGTGTTCGTGAAAGGCCCGCGCGCGCCGCGTATCACCGAGCACTTCGGCCCGGGCTACGAGCTCGACTGGGTGCCGGCCACCGGCGGGCCGGCGACGCGCATCACGCCGTACGACGGCTGGGGCCGGCCGCACTTCGCCCGCGATCCCAGCCGGATCTTTTACTACGCCGGGCCCGACGGCCTGGTCTCGATCCGTTTCGACGGCACCGACCGGCGCGATTTCCTCAAGGTCACGGGCTACTCGAGTCCCAACCCCGGCTCGCAGCCCGAGCCGGCGGACGAGATCATCATCAGCCCCGACACCGACAAGGTCCTGGCACAGGTCAACAACAACGTCTTCATCGTGACGCTGCCCGAAGTGGGCGGCAGCACTCCGTCGATCAACGTTTCGGACCCGTCTTCTGCTGCGTTCCCCGCGAAACGCCTGACGCGTATCGGCGGCGACTTCATCGGCTGGTCGCGCGACGCCAAGGTGGCCTATTGGTCCATCGGCCGCACGTTCTTCCGCTACGATCCCGCCGCCGCGGACTCGGCCGACAAGAACAAGTCGACCATCGACTCGGCGCGGACTGATTCGCTGAAACCCGACAGCGCGCGCGGCTGGAAGCCTGACTCGGCGTTCCGGGCGCGTATCGATTCGTTGAAAAAGGCGCCCGCCTACGAGCCGCCGCATGTCGACGTTTCGATCACGGCGGCGCGCGACATCCCGCGCGGCACGGTGGTCTTGCGCGGGGCGCGCGTGATCACCATGCGCGGCGACACCGTCATCGAGAAGGGTGACGTCGTCATCACCAACAATCGCATCACGTACGTCGGCGCCGCCGGCAGCGCGACCGTGCCCGCGAACGCGAAGATCATCGATCTAACAGGGAAGACGATCATTCCCGGCCTGATCGACGTGCACGCGCACCCCTGGCCGGTGTGGGGCATCCATCAGACGCAAGTGTGGAAGTACCTCGCCAACCTCGCGTTCGGCGTCACGACCACGCGCGATCCCCAGACGTCCACCACCGACGTGCTCACGTACGCGGATCAAGTCGAGACGGGCGAGCTGATCGGCCCGCGCATCTACCATACCGGGCCCGGCATCTTTTCGGATGAGAACATCCAAAGCCTGGACGACGCGCGTAACGTGCTGCGCCGCTACAGCGAGTACTACCGGGTCAACACGATCAAGCAGTACATGGTGGGGAACCGCAAACAGCGGCAGTGGGTGATTCAGGCGGCCAAGGAGCTGGGCCTGATGCCCACGATCGAGGGCGGCCTCGACTTCAAGATGAACCTGACCGTGGTGCTCGACGGCTATCCCGGTTCCGAGCACAGCTATCCGATCATGCCGCTGTACAACGACGCGGTGCAGCTGGTGGCGCAGT
This sequence comes from Gemmatimonadales bacterium, assembly GCA_035576905.1. GTDB lineage: Bacteria > Gemmatimonadota > Gemmatimonadetes > Gemmatimonadales > GWC2-71-9 > DATLWA01. Next base: position 2,797 of record DATLWA010000078.1, on the reverse strand, counting down.
CGGGCATCACCTACACGCCGACGCTGCTCGTGAATTACGGCGGTCCGTGGGCCGAGAACTATTGGTACGAGCACATGGACATCCACGACAATCCCAAAGTGCGGCGCTTCGTGCCGCACGAAGAGATCGACCAGCGCTCCGAGCGGCGCTCGTGGTTCCGCGACGACGAGTACGTCTATCCGCTCATCGCGGCGAGCGCGGCGAAGATTCTCCGCGCGGGCGGCAACGTCGGCATGGGCTGCCACGGCCAGTTCGACGGCCTGGGCTGCCACTGGGAGCTGTGGTCGATGGCGGCGGGTGGCATGACGCCGATGGAAGTGTTGCGCGTGGGCACGTCGGACGGCGCGCACGCCATCGGGATGGATCAGGATCTCGGCTCGATCACCGTCGGCAAGCTGGCGGATCTCGTGGTGCTCGACGCCAATCCGCTCGAGGACATCAAGAACACCAACGCCATCCACTACGTGATGAAGAACGGGCGGCTGTACGACGGCAACACGCTGGACGAAGTCTGGCCGCGGCAGAAGCCGCTGGGCCGGATGTGGTGGTGGGGGGAAGAACCGGCGACGAAGTAGAGCGCAGCAGGGAGCAAAGGGGCTAGGGGATAACCCTGGCCCCTTTGTTTCTCACCATCGCACCACTATCTTTCCGTCGCAGTACAGAACCGCGAGCTGGCATCCTTCCGAAGGACGGTCCCGCTCAGGTGCGGGCCTCACATCTGTAGGCTCAATCCGAAGGTTCGAAAACCAAAGAGACGCTGGGCACACGTGTGTCCGGCGCAGTCAGGAGTAGTATGTCGTTTGATTCCCTCGGGTTGATCCCCGAGTTGCTTCGCGCCGTGGCCGAGGAGGGTTACACGGTCCCGACCCCCATTCAGCAGGAAACGATCCCGATGGTGCTCGAGGGCCGCGATCTGATCGGCTCGGCGCAAACCGGGACCGGCAAGACCGCGGCGTTCATGCTGCCCATTCTCCAGCGCCTGGCCGCGGGCAAGAAGCACGCGTTGCGCGCGCTGGTGCTCGTGCCGACCCGCGAGCTGGCCGAGCAGGTGCTGCAGAGCGCGCGCGCCTACGGGCGCCACACCGGCGTCACCGCCGCGGCCGTGTACGGCGGCGTCGGCATGGAGCCGCAGACCCAGGCGCTACGCCAGCACACGGACATCATCGTGGCGACGCCAGGCCGGCTGCTCGATCACATGGAGCGCGGCCACATCAACTTCACGACGCTCGAAGTGCTGGTGCTCGACGAAGCGGACCGCATGCTCGACATGGGCTTCGCGCCCGACGTGAAGCGGATCCTCCGCGCCCTGCCCACCAAGCGGCAGACGCTGCTCTTCTCAGCGACGATTTCGCGGGAAGTCGACGCACTGGCCCGCGCGGCCCTGAACGGGCACGCCTCGGTCGAGATCGGCCGGCGTGCGCAGGCCGCGGAAGGGATCGAGCACGTGATCGTGGCGGTCAACAAGCTGCAGAAGCGCGACGTGCTCGCCAAGATCCTGCAGGTGAAGCCCGCCGGACAGACGCTGGTCTTCACGCGCACCAAGTACGGCGCCGACAAGCTGACCACATATCTGAAGAAGGAAGGCATTCACGCCCACGCCATTCACGGCGACAAGGCGCAGAGCCACCGCACGCGCACGCTGGCGGCCTTCCGCGACGGCACGGCCGACATTTTGGTCGCGACCGACATCGCGGCGCGCGGCATCGACGTGGACGGCATTCGCATGGTGGTGAATTTCGACGTGCCGAACGACGCCGAGACCTACGTGCACCGCGTGGGCCGCACGGCGCGCGCGGGCGAGCGCGGCACCGCGCTGACGCTGCTGTCGCCCGATGAATGGCTGATGATGGCCGACATCGAGAAGCTGATCGGCCAGACGTTTCCGCGGGAAGTGATCGCGGGCTTCGAGCCCACGATCAAGCCGATGCAGCCGCGGCCGCAGGGGGAAGTGGCCCCGCCGAAAAGATCGCTGACGGTGCGGGGACGCTCGGGAGCGGTGAGAAGGCGCCGCTAGCGCTTCTCGATCGGCACGTAGTCGCGTTTGGGGGCCCCGATGTAGACCTGTCGGGGCCTCGCGATTTTCTGCTCTTTGTCGAGCAGCATCTCCTGCCACTGCGCCAGCCAACCAGGCGTCCGTCCGATCGCGAACAGCACCGGGAACATGTCCACCGGCAGCTTCATCGCCTCGTAAATGATCCCTGAATAAAAATCGACGTTGGGATAGAGCTTGCGCGAGACGAAGTAGTCGTCCTGCAGCGCGATGCGCTCGAGCTCCAGCGCGATGTCGATCAGCGGATTCTTGCCGGTGACGTCGAACACCTGGTCGGCGACGCGCTTGATGATCGTGGCCCGCGGGTCGTAGTTCTTGTAGATGCGATGCCCGAAGCCCATCAGCCGGACCTGACCCTGCTTCACCCGGTCGATGTAAGCGGGAATGCTCGCCTTGGACCCGATCTCGCGCAGCATGCGCAGCACCTCCTCGTTGGCGCCGCCGTGCAGCGGGCCATACAGCGCCGCCGCGGCGGCCGCCATGCAGGAGTAAGGGTCCGCATGCGATGACCCCACGCCGCGCATCACGCTGGTGGAGCAGTTCTGCTCGTGGTCGGCGTGGAGGATGAACAGCACGTCCAGCGCTTTCTCCAGCACCGGGTGCGGCTCGTATTTCACCTCCGTCGCCTTGAACATCATGTTCAGGAAGTTGCCGGTGTAGCTCAGGTCGTTGTCCGGGTACGCGTACGCCATGCCCACAGAGTGGCGGTGCGCGTAGGCGGCGAGCGTCGGCGTCTTGGCGATGAGG
>DATLWA010000077.1:0-2620 GCA_035576905.1 Gemmatimonadales bacterium | reverse complement strand
GGGCCTGCATGGCCCATCACCAGGTTGTAGCCGTCGGGCGGCGACTTCGCCACCGCGTCCGCCGGAATCGTACCGCCCGCGCCGGAGCGGCTGTCGACGATCACCGGCTGGCCCCAGCGCTCCTGCAGGCGCTGCGCGAGGTAGCGCGATACGTAATCGGCCGTGCTTCCTATCCCCTGGCCGAAGATGCGGACCGGCTTGGAAGGAAAACTCGCAGCCGCGTCCTGCGCTCGGACGGGATTGAAGACACACAAGGCGACTGCAAGGGCGGCAATGGCTTTCATGCCGTCCATTATCCCGCAGCGAAGTGAAATCAGGTCTTCGCCGTCAGCGCCGCTTTCACCTTTTCCGGTGTGAACGGCACCGAGCGCAGCCGCACGCCTGTGGCGTCGAACACGGCGTTGCCGATCGCCGCGGGGATGGCGCACGCCATCGGCTCGCCGGCGCCCCACGCCGTCGTGCCCGGCCGGTCGATCAGCGCGACCTCCACCTTGGGCGCCTCGGTCATGGTCATGATGGGGTAGGTGGCCCAGTCGACGCTCGTCACCCGGTCGCCGGTCCATCGCACGCTCTCCTTGAGCGTGCGGCTCACCGTCTGCAGCACGCCGCCCTGGACCTGGTTCGCCACGCCGTCGGGATTCACCATCTCGCCGCAGTCGTGGCCTGCGCACACCCGCGTGACCCGGATCGCGCCCGAGCGCTTGTCGACCTCGACCTCGGCCACTGCCGCCACGTAGGTTATGGCGTTGTTGTAGCGCAGGTAAGAAATTCCGCGCCCGCTAACGACGTCGCCGCTCCCGGCGTTGGGATTCGGCCCGGGCCGCGCCTGCCAGCCCGCCAGCTTCATCGCCGCCTGGATCACGTCGATGGCGCGATCGTCCTTGAGGTAGCGCAGGCGGAACTCCGCCGGATCGGCCTTGGCGGCCGCGGCGAGCTCGTCCATGAAGGACTCGTTGGCGAAGCTGTTCTCGATCCTGCCGGGGCTGCGCAGGTGCGAGGAGCGGAAGAAGGTCTCGCTGATGTGCTTGGTGTTGACGCGGACGTTCGGGAACGGGTAGGGCTGGCCCGAATTCTGGAACAGGAAGCCCACCCAGTTGCCCGGCCTCGGCAGGCCCGACTCCATCGCCGCGAGCAGCGGAAAGTCGAGCGGCTTGAAGGCGACGATCTGGTTGAGCGCGATGTAGAAGTCGCCGTTCCAGGCGACGACGTTCCCCTGTGCGTCCAGGCCCGCCTCGAGGTCCATGCTGCGCGGCGGGCTCTTGGGCGAGCGCGCGGTCTCGTCGGCGCGCGACCATTGCACGCGCACCGGCTTGCCGATCGTCTGAGAGATGAGCGACGCATCGGCGGCGGCGTCCTCGGTGCCGTTGCGGCCGTAGCAGCCCGCACCCTCGACGAACACCAGGCGGATCGCGTCGCGCGGCAGGCCGGTGATCGCGGAGAGCTCGTGCTGCATCGAATGCGTCGCCTGCGACGAGGTCCACACCGTGAGCTTGCCGTCCTTGAAATCGGCCACCGCGCACGACGGGCCGATGGTGGCGTGCGTCTGCACCGCGAAGTCGTAGCGCGCCTTGACGCGCCGCGCGCTCGTTTCGAGCGCGGCCTTGGCGTCGCCCGCCGTCTGGGTGATCTCCTCCTTCGCCACCGGCAGCCTGCGCCAGTAGTCGAACATGCCCCCCTGGTCGGGAAGTGGGGTGCCCGGCCTCCAGTACACCTTCACGGCGCGCGCCGCCTTGATCGCGGCCCATTCGCTGCGCGCGACCACGGCGAGGAAGTTCTTCTTGCGCACGGTCTGGACGTAGCCGTGCACCTTGCGCGCCTCGGAGAGGTCGACCTCGTCGATGTGCGCTTCGTTCAGATCCGAGCGGATCACGCGGGCGTGCAGCATTCCCGGCACGCGCACGTCGTGGATGTAGGTGAACTCGCCGGTGACCTTGCCGGGAATGTCGACCCGCCGGATCGACTTCCCGATCAGACGGTATTCGGAGCTCTTCCTGAGGGCGACCTTCGGATCCACCTCGACCTTGAGGCCGTCTCCGATCAGCTCGCCGTAGCGCAGCGCCTGCGCGGGATTGGACTTCGTCCGCACCACGCCGTCGTCTACGATGAGCTCATCCACCGGGACGGACAGCCGCTGGGCCGCACGTTCCACGAGAGCGCGGCGCGCGCTCGCGGCGGCGCGCCGCAGCTCGGAGCCGCCCTGGAAAATCGTGAGGTTCGCCGCGGTCAGCCACTGGTCGGGCGTGGTGGCGGTGTCGCCCATCACCATCTCGATGCGCTCGAAGGCGACGTCGAGCTCCTCGGCCGCGAGCTGGGCCAGCGCGGTGCGGCTGCCGGTGCCGAGGTCGACCTTGCCGCAGTACACGGTGACTCGGTTGTCGGGGCTGATCGTCAGCCAGGAATCCACTGCCTCCTTGGCCACGGACTTGGGCGTGCGCAGAGCTTGGGCGTTTTGGGCGCTCGCTGCGCCGAACATGGAGAAGCCGACCACCAGTGCGCCGCTCGTTTTGAGGAATTCCCTGCGGTCCAAGGAAAGGTTCGTAGTCATAAGGAGACCTTCCTAGGCCACCGCCGCGCGCTTGATCGCGGCGATGATGCGCTGGTGGGTGCCGCAGCGGCACAG
>DATLWA010000076.1:0-3911 GCA_035576905.1 Gemmatimonadales bacterium | reverse complement strand
GCCGCGCTGGTCGCGTGCTCGGACTCGACGGCGCCCGCCGCGACGTTCCTCGGGACCTGGCACGTCAAAGTGTCGTCCTTCAGCGTGGACACACTGCAGCCGAACCCGTTCACGATTACGCTGTCGGCGGGAAACGGCGATACTCTGCACGTCGCGATGGCGGCGGTGCAGTGGGATCACGGGCCGAACTACGTGTTCGACTCGGTGGTCACCACGGCCGTACCCAGCGGCGACCAAGTGAGCCTCATCGAGAAGGACGAGGCGGACCAGTACTATCTGGGGTTGTTGGGTAATGCCAACGTCAAACGCGATACCATCAGCGGGCAGGTCAGCGTCCTCGACGGCGCGCTGCACACACTGGGCACCGGCACCTTCGTGGCCACCAAACACTAGGCGCGCGGGGCCTTGAGCTTCTCCAGGAAGTGTTTGCGCAGCTTCGCCACCTTGGGGGCGATCACGGCGCGGCAATAGGGCTGATTCTGGTTGCGGTTGTAGTAGTCCCGGTGATACTGCTCCGCCGGATAAAACGCAGCGAGTGGGACGACCTCGGTCACGATGGGGTCGTCCCACACGTGCGTCGCCTCGAGCTGTGCGATCGTCTCGCGCGCCACGCGCTCCTGCTCCGGCGACTGATAGAAGATCGCCGAGCGGTACTGCGTCCCCACATCGGCGCCTTGCTGATTCAGCGTCGTGGGATCGTGGATCGTGAAAAACACGTCCAATAGATCACGGTAAGAAATGACGGCTGGGTCGAACTCCACCCGCGTCACTTCGGCGTGTCCGGTGCGCCCCGAGCACACGGCTTCGTACGTCGGGTTGGGCACGGTGCCGCCGGCGTATCCGGAGGCGACGGCGGTCACGCCTTTCAGTTGCTGAAACGCCGCCTCGAGGCACCAGAAGCACCCGCCGGCGAGCGTCGCTGTTTCGGTCATCGCGTTGTTGCTCCCTTCCCCCACTTCAGTCTCCGCGCCACGTACCACGCCGCGCCCAGCAGCGTCACGAGGGCGAGGACGCCAAGGATACGATTCACGTGCCGCAGGGCGGCCAGCACCACATCGAGGTTCGAGCCGAGAGTGGCCGTGAAATAGATGAGCGCCCCATACCACAGGGCCGATGCCAGCGCGAGCGGCACCAGCGTGCGGGCCGCCCCAACCCCGGCGATCCCGGCGAACGGCGGCACGATGCCGCGCCAAACGGGCAGCAGGCGCGACAGGAAGATGCCGTAAGCGCCGTGACGCTCGTACGCCCGCGTGATCTGCGCCAGCACCGCTTCCGGCAGCAAGCGCCGGCCCAGCCGGCCACCGAAGAATGCCCGCCCGTAGCGCCGCGCCATGCCGTACACCAGCGTCGCCGACGACACATTCCCCACCCACGTCACCCCGAACACAGCCCAGGGATTGAGGGTTCCCCGCCCCGCGAGAAAGGCGCCCAGCGCCACGGCGGTGTCGGCGGGGACCGGCGGAAAGACGTTTTCGACGGCGGCGAGGAGCCCGATCAGGGCGTACAGCGGTCCGGCGGGGAGTGCTTCGAGAAAGCGGCGCAGCCCTTCCGGCGTCAGACGAAATCCGGGCCGGCGAGCCCGCCGCTGATGCGCGGCGCATCCACTCGGTCGAGGAGGGCCACGGCAATCACGGCGATGCCTTCGCCCCGTCCCAGGAACCCCATCCCTTCATTGGTCTTCGCTTTCACCGAGACCGCAGAGGCGGGCGCGATCAGCGCGTTGGCGAGCTTCTCCTGCATCCGCTCGACGTAGGGCGCGAGCTTGGGACGCTCGGCGATCACGGTGACGTCGGCGTTCACGAATTGAAAGCCGTCCTCGACTATCGTCAGATACGCTTGATTGAGCAGGTGCAGCGAGTCGGCGTCTTTCCAACGGGGGTCGGTGTCGGCGAACATGCGGCCGATGTCCCCCATGCCGGCGGCGCCGAGCAGCGCGTCGATCAAGGCATGCGTGACGGCGTCGGCGTCGGAATGGCCGGCCAGACCCTGAGGATGGGGAATCTCGACCCCGCCCAGGATGAGCTTGCGGCCGGCCGAGAACTTGTGGGAGTCGTACCCGATGCCGACGCGCATCGGATCAGGGCCGCTTCAGGATGCGAATGGCGAGGTGGGCGGCGTTCTTGGCGTTGTCGATGCCCACCGTCGCGACCGGCACGCCCGGCGGCACCTGCACCGTGGCGAGCAGCGCATCGAGGCCATTCAGCGCGCCCACGGCGAACGGCACGCCGATCACGGGCAGATCGGTGAGCGACGCAGCGAAGCCCGGCAGGGCGGCCGAGAGGCCGGCGCCGGCGATGATCACCTTCACGCCCTTCCCCTTCGCGCCCTTGATCAGCTCCCCGGTCTGCTCCGGCTGGCGGTGCGCGGAGGAGGCGTGGAACTCGTAGCTCACGCCGGCTTTGGTGAGGATCTCGAACGCCGGCTCGATGCGCGCCTTGTCGGACTCGGAGCCGACGACGATCAGGACGTCGGACACGGGCTACGCCGCCTCGAGCAAGCTGTAGTCCTGGCGCCGCTGCACGGCGGTGTAGCCCGCGTCGGTGATGAGCCGCTGCATCTCGGGCAGCGTCATGCGCCACGTGGTCCCCGCCGACGACACGACGTTCTCCTCCATCATGAGCGATCCGAAATCGTTGGCGCCGAAGCGCAGGGCCACCTGGCCGATCTTCGGCCCCATCGTCACCCACGACGCCTGGATGTTGGGGACGTTGTCGAGCACGATGCGCGCCAGCGCCTGGGTCCGCAGGTAGGTCACCGCGTCGGTCTTGCCGAGGTGCTCGAGCTCCGTGTGCTCGGGCTGCAGCGGCCAACAAATGAAGGCGGTAAAGCCGCCGGTGCGCGCCTGGACTTCCTTCACGCGGAACAGGTGCTCGAGCCGGTCGGCGGGCGTCTCGCCCAGGCCGTACATCATCGTGACGCTGGTCTTGAGCCCCAGCCCGTGCGCCACCTCCATCACTTCGAGCCAGCGATCGGCGCCCGCCTTTTTCTTGGCGACGCGATCGCGGACTTCCTGCACCAGGATTTCGCCACCACCGCCCGGGACCGAGTCGAGTCCCGCGGCCACCAGCTCTTTGATCACCTGCTCGAGCGTCATCCCGAAGCGGCCGGCGAAGAAATCGATCTCCGACGGCGAAAAGCCGTGGATGTGGATCGGGTGGTGGCGCTTGATGTAGCGCAGCAAGTCGAGATACCACTCGAACGGGATGTAGGGGTTGTGCCCGCCCTGCATCAGGATCTGCACGCCACCCAGCGCCTTCAGCTCCTCGATCTTGCGGCCGATTTCCTCGAAGGACAGCAGATAGCCTTCGGCGTGCTTGGGCCGGCGGTAAAACGCGCAGAACTTGCAGTCGGCGACGCAGACGTTCGTGTAGTTGATGTTCCGGTCGATGATGTAGGTGACGACGTTGTCCGGATGCAGCTTCCAGCGGGCGGCATCCGCCAGCTGGCCCAGCTCGAGCAGCGGCGCGTGCTCGTACAGGTCCAGGAAGGAGCGGAACTCAGGACTCGTGCGGTCGACCATGGTCAGGCCACGTGCAGGAATTGCAGCGAGCCGTCGGGCACGACGCCCGCGGCGGCGAGCCGCCGGAAGAAGTCCGTCAGGCCCGCGAGGTGCTTGTAGCTGAGCGCGTAGTCGAGCCCGGCGAAGTACTCCCGGCAGGCAGCGAGCGACACGCCCGTGGTCCGTTCGGCGTCGGCGGCCAGCACGTCGAGGTGCGCCAGGCCCCACGCCCGCGACGCCAGCAGGCCTTGGTGCACGCGCCGGACGGCGTCCTGCTCCGCCTGGCGGCGCGCCGCCCACACCGCGAAGACGAACGGCAGGCCGGTCCACGCCTTCCACTCGGCGCCGAGATCGTAGCGGTGGGCGTAGAGCCCGCGCGCCGCGAGCAGCAGCGCCGCGTCGCCGATCACCA
>DATLWA010000075.1:0-7796 GCA_035576905.1 Gemmatimonadales bacterium | reverse complement strand
TGCGGATGCGACGGCAGGCCGGGATAGTACACCTGCCGCACCTTCGGATGCTTCGTGAGCCACTCGGCGATGCGGCGGCCGTTGCCGTCGTGCTGGCGCATGCGCAACGGGAACGTCTTGATGCCGCGCAGCACCAGCCAGCAATCGAACGGTCCCGGGACCGCGCCGCTCGAGTTCTGGAGGAATCCCACGCGTTCGGCGACGTCGTCGCGGGCCACGACCAGCATGCCGCCGATCATGTCGCTGTGGCCGTTCAGGTACTTGGTGGTGGAGTGCAGGACGATGTCCGCGCCGAACTCGATGGGACGCTGGAACAGCGGCGTGGCGAACGTGTTGTCGACGACGAACAGGGCGCCGGCTTTCTTGGCGATCTCGCCCGTCGCCTCGAGGTCGCACAGGCGCATCATCGGGTTGGTCGGCGTCTCGGCGTAGATCAGCTTGGTCTTGGGCGTCACCGCGTCGGCGATCTGCTGCGCGTCGCCGCCGTCCACGAACGTGAAGTTGAGGCCCAGGCGCGACCAGATATGCGTCATCGCGCGGTGCGTGCCGCCGTAGACGTTTTCGCCGCTCACCACGTGGTCGCCCGCCGAGAGCAGCTTGATCACGGCGTCGACGGCGGCCAGGCCCGACGCGAACGCGAAGCCGTGGCGCCCGCCCTCCAGGGCCGCCACGTTGCGCTCCAGCGCCTCGCGCGTCGGGTTGCGCGTGCGGGCATACTCGTAGCCCTTGTTCTTGCCGAGCGCTTCCTGGATGTAGGTGGACGTCTGATAGATGGGCGGCATGATCGCGCCCGCCAGCGGATCCAGCACCTGGCCGCCGTGCACGGCGCGCGTCGCGACGCGGCGGGCGAGGTCCTGCTCGAATACCTTGGTCATTGCCGGAACGTAAGGGCGGCTTCCGCCGCTTGCAAGCGAACCCCACCTTTAGTGTATGCAGTGTCTCATCGTAGACGACGAGCCGCGCCTGCGGCGGGTGCTGGTGCGGCTGCTCGAGAACGAGGGGTTCTCGTGCACCGAGGCGGGGTCGGGCGTCGAGGCGCTGCGCGCGCTGGAGGCGCAGCCGGTGCCGCTCGTCATCTCGGACTTGCGGATGCCTGAGATGGACGGCGTCACGCTGTTGCGCGAGATCGTGGTGCGCTGGCCCGACACGGCGGTGATCATGGTGACCGCGGTGGCCGAGGTGGAAAGCGCCGTCGCCTGCCTGCAGCTCGGCGCGCTCGATTACGTCGCCAAGCCGTTTCATCTCGATGAAGTGCGGGCGCGCGTGCGCCAGGCGCTCGACAAGCGCCGGCTGATTCTCGAGAACAAGAGCTACCAGAAGGACCTCGAGCAACGGGTGGCGGTCCAGGCGCGGCGCATCGAGGAAATCTTTCTCGAGGGCGTGCACGCGTTGGTGGAAGCGCTCGAAGCCAAGGACGCCTACACGCGCGGTCACTCGCGTCGCGTGGCGTTCTACGCCTCGGCCATCGCGCGGCGCCTGGCCCTCGATCCCGAAACGATCGACACCATCGGGCTGGGCGGCGAGCTGCACGACATCGGCAAGATCGGCGTGAGCGAGGAAGTGCTGCACAAAGGGAAGAAGCTCACCGACGCCGAGTACCGTCACGTCATGGAGCACCCGGTCATCGGCTACCACATTCTGGGGCCGTTGCTGCGTGATGCGCCGGGGGCGCTCAACATCGTGCGCTCGCACCACGAGCGCCTCGACGGCAAGGGCCTGCCCGACGGCTTGAAGGGCGACGCGATTCCGTTCGAGGCGCGCATCGTCAGCGTGGCGGATGCGTTCGACGCCATGACCAGCGTGCGGCCGTACCGGCCGTCGCTGTCGGTCGCGGACGCGCTGGCCGAGCTGGACCGCATGAAGCGGATCCAGTTCGACCCGATGGCGGTCGACGCGTTCACGGCCGCCTTCGCCGACGTTTCGAAGCTTCCGATCGCCACGCCCGAGGTCCAGCCGCTCAAGCTGCCGGCCCACGCTGTGGCGGCGCGACGCGCCTGAGCGCGAGTCCGATTGACGCACTCGGGCGGCGCTCCTACGTTGCCGCCATGCCCGAAACCCTGATGATCAGCGTGTCCGGCGTGCGGGGCATCGTCGGCACCGATCTCACGCCCGAGATGATGGCGCGCTGGGCCGCGGCATTCGGGACCTGGGCCAAGGACGGGAGACGCGGCCGTCCGACCGTCGTGGTGGGCCGCGATGCCCGTACATCCGGGCCGATGTTCGTGCAGGCCGCCGAAGCGGGCCTCGCGTCCATCGGGTGCGACGTGATCTCCCTCGGGCTCACCACCACGCCGACCGCGCAGCTCGCCGTGATGCATCATCGCGCCGCGGGCGGCTTGATGTTCACGGCCAGCCACAATCCCATCGAGTGGAACGGGCTCAAGTTCATCGGGCCGGACGGCATCTTTCTTGATGGGGATGCCGGGACGCGCGTGCGCGACCTCGCCGAGGGCGCGACGCTGCACCGCGCGGGTTACGATTCGTTGGGCGGCGCGGGTGCGGACGCAGCCGCGATCGAGCGGCATATTGCCGCGGTGCTGCGGCTGCCGGGACTGGGGCTGCCGGGCATCCGCCGGCGGCGCTTCCGCGTGGCACTCGACACGGCGCGGGGCTCGGGCGGCGCCATCATGCCGCTGTTGCTGCAGCGGCTCGGCGCCAAAGTCAGCGGCGTGAACCTCGCGACCGACGGCCGCTTCCCGCGCCCGCCGGAGCCGGTCCCGGAGAACCTCGGCGAGCTGGGCCGCCTAGTACGCCGCGCCAAGGCGCACGTGGGAATCGCGGTGGACCCCGACGTGGACCGCATGGCGCTGGTGGATGAGACCGGGTCGCCGATCGGGGAAGACTACACGTTGGCGTTCGCGGTGCGCGCGGTCCTCGGCGGCAAGACGGGGAAGGGTGAGCGGGGAAGGGGGAAGCGTGTCGTTGTCTGCAACCTGTCCACCTCGCTCGTCGTGGACGACGCGGCGGGTGATTGCGGCGCCGAAGTGCTGCGGACGCCGGTGGGCGAAGTGCACGTGGCGCGGCGGCTGCTGGAGCTCAAGGCGCCGATCGGCGGGGAAGGGAATGGCGGCGTGATGCACCCGGCGTTGCATGCGGGGCGCGACGCGCCGGTGGCGGCGGCGCTGGTGCTCGCGCTGCTGGCGCGCACGGGGAAGACCGTGAGCGAGCTGGTGGACGCGGCGCCGCGCTACGCCATCGTCAAGGCGAAGATCCCGCGCGGGGCCGCGCTGGACGACGCGTACGCCAAGCTGCGCCGGCGCTTCCCCGACGCCGCCGTCGATGTCCAGGACGGCCTGCGCCTGGGATGGCCCGATCGCTGGCTGCACGTGCGGCCGTCGAACACCGAGCCGATCGTCCGCCTCATCGCCGAGGCGCCGACCAGCGCGCAGGCGGAACGACTCATTCAGGAAGGACGCAGCGTATGTGCGGCATCGTAGCGTACACCGGCCCGCGGCAGGGCGCGGCCCTGGTGTTGGAAGGCCTCAAGCGGCTGGAGTACCGCGGCTACGACTCCGCGGGCCTCGCGGTCGTGAACGCCTCGGGGCTGGAAGTGCACAAGGCGCCGGGCAAAATCGCGATGCTCGAGAAGCGCCTCGCCGGCCGCATGCCCGAGGGGCACACCGCGATGGCGCACACGCGCTGGGCCACACATGGCGTGCCCAACGAGGCCAACGCCCATCCCCACACCGACTGCGGCGGCACGATCGCCGTCGTGCACAACGGCATCATCGAGAACGCCGGGGTGTTGCGCACGGCGCTGACCAAGCGCGGGCACGTGTTCCGCTCGGAGACCGACACCGAAGTGCTGGCGCACCTGATCGAGGAGCTGCACGGCAAAGGCGAGCCCCTGGGTGAGGCGGTGGCGGGTGCACTGCAGCAGGTGGACGGCACCTACGGCATCGCGGTGGTGTCCACGCGCGAGCCCGACACGATCGTCGCGGCGCGCAAGGGCTCGCCGCTGCTCGTGGCGATCGGTACGGGGGAAAACTGGATCGCGTCCGACGCGTCGGCCGTGCTGGCGCACACCCGCTCGGTCGTGTATCTGGACGACGGCGAGATCGCCGTCGTGCGGCCGCAGGACTATCACATTCTCGACCTCGCCGCCGTCGAAAAAGAAAAGCCGGTCACGCACATCGAGTGGGATCTCGGTACGATCGAGCGCGGCGGCTACCAGCATTTCATGCTCAAGGAGATCATGGAGCAGCCCGAGAGCGTGCGGAACACGCTGCGCGGCCGGCTCCTCGAGGAAGAAGGCGCCGTGCGGCTGGGTGGCCTGAACCTGAGCGACGACGAGCTACTGAAGATCGACCGCATCGTGATCACCGCCTGCGGCACATCGTGGCATTCCGGGCTGATCGGCGAATACATGATGGAAGAGCTGGCGCGCATTCCCACCGAGGTGGAGTACGCGTCGGAGTTCCGCTACCGCAACCCCATCGTGGACGAGCGGACGCTGGTGGTGGGGATTTCGCAGTCCGGCGAGACCGCCGACACGCTCGCCGCCTTGCGCGAGGCGAAGCGGCGCGGCGCCCGCACGCTGGGCCTTGTGAACGTGGTGGGCTCGACGATCGCGCGGGAGGTGGACGGCGGCATCTACCTGCACGCCGGGCCGGAAATCGGCGTGGCCAGCACCAAGGCGTTCACCAGCCAGATCGCGGCGCTGGCATTGCTCACGCTGCAGATGGGGCGGCTGCGCTCGCTTTCGATCCTGCAGGGGCGGGAAGTGGTGCGGGCGCTGGCCCGGCTGCCGGAGCTGGTGGAGCGCGTACTCGCCAAGGCGCCGGAGGTGGAGCAGATCGCCGAGCGGCTGGTGCGCACGACGAACGCCTTGTACCTGGGACGCGGCTACAACTTCCCGGTGGCGCTCGAGGGCGCGCTCAAGCTCAAGGAGATCTCCTACATCCACGCCGAGGGCTATCCGGCGGCGGAGATGAAGCACGGGCCGATCGCGCTGATCGACGACATGATGCCGGTGGTGTTCGTGGCGCCGCGCGACGCCGTGTACCAGAAGGTCGTGAGCAACGTCGAAGAAGTGAAAGCGCGCGGCGGCCGCGTGATCGCGATCGTCACCGAGGGCGACACGGGCGTCGCCCGCCTGGCCGACCACAAGATCGAGATTCCCGAAACGCTGGACCTGCTCACGCCGGTGCTATCCGTGCTCCCGCTGCAGTTGCTGGCGTATTACATCGCCGTGCGGCGGGGCTGTAATGTCGACCAGCCGAGAAACCTGGCAAAGTCGGTGACGGTGGAGTGAGAGTCGTCCTGCAGCGCGTCTCCCGCGCCGAGGTGCGGGTGGCGGGGAAGGTGACCGGGCGCATCGAGCGGGGCTTCTTGGTGCTCGCGGGCTTCGCCCCGACGGACACGGCGGAGCAGCTCGCCTGGATGGCGGATAAGATCCTCGGCCTGCGCGTCTTCGGGGACGCGGAGGGGAAAATGAACCTCGCGCTCGCCGACGTGGCGGGCGCCGTGCTCGTGGTCTCGCAGTTCACGCTCTATGGCGACGCGTCGAAAGGGCGCCGGCCCTCGTTCATCTCCGCCGCGCCGCCCGATACCGCCATTCCTCTATATGAGAAGTTCGTGGCACTGCTCAGGGAGCGGGGAGCTGCAGCCGGTACGCGGGTCGAGACGGGCGAGTTCGGCGCGATGATGGACGTGGAGCTGGTCAACGATGGACCCGTCACGCTGATCCTCGAAAAATGAGCGACGCCATCGTCCTCGCCTCCACCTCGCCGCGCCGCAAGCAGCTGCTCGAGATGCTGCGCATTCCTTTCAAAGTCATTGCGCCCGATGTGGACGAGACCCGCCACCCGGGCGAGGCGCCGGAGCCCTACGTGCGCCGCGTGGCCCACGCCAAGGCGCAAAACGTGGCGACGCGAGAGCGCCGCGCGCTGGTGCTGGCGGCCGACACGACGGTGGTGCTGGACGGCGAGCTGTTCGCCAAACCGGTGGATGCGGCCGACGCCGTGGCGATGCTCACCCGCTTGCAAGGGCGCACGCATCACGTGCTCACCGCCGTCGCCGTGGCGGGCGACGGCCGCGTGGAAGAGGCGCTCGACGTGAGCGCTGTGACGTTTCGGCCGGCCGTGACCAAGGACTTGGAGCGTTACGTCGCGACCGGCGAGCCGCTCGACAAAGCGGGCGCCTACGCCATCCAGGGTCTGGGGGCGCCGCTGGTGGAGCGGGTGGACGGCGATTTCTTCGGGGTGATGGGCCTGCCGCTGCGGCTGGTGCTGGACCTGCTGGCGCGCTTCGGGCGCGACTATCGCTTCACGCGATAAACCGCGACCGCCTTCGACTTGCCTTTGACCTGAATCGGCTCGAGCGCCTCGACCTTGGGCGGCTTCTTCAGCGACTTGTAGAACGCTTCCGAGATCAGAATCTGGTTGGGACCGGCCGCCGAGCACAGCCGGCTGGCCGTGTTCACGGCGTCGCCGATCACGGTGTACTCGAGCCGGCGGTTGGAGCCGATGTTGCCGGCGAACACTTCGCCGAAGTTGATGCCGATGCCGATCCCCACGGGTTGGCGGCCCTGTTCCTTCCACTTCTCGTTCATCTTTTCGAGCGCGTCGAGCTGGTCGATGGCGCACTGCATGGCGCGATCGGCGTCGTCCTCGTGGGCGATGGGCGCGCCCCACAGCGCCATGATGGCGTCGCCCATGAATTTATCGAGCGTGCCGCCGTGCTCGAACACGAGGTCCACCATTTCGGTGAAGTACTCGGTGAGCAGCCGCGCGATGTCGTCCGGGTTCATGGTCTCCGACATCGGCGTGAAGCCGCGGATGTCGGAGAAGAACACCACCACGGGCCGCTTCTGGCTGGGCAGCTGGCCCGCGTCCTGCTGCTGCGCGATGACGGCCGCGATGTTGGGCGAGAAGTAGCGCTGGAAGTTGGACAGCACCAGCGCCTCGCGGCGGATGCGGTCGGACAACTGGGAATTCTCGATGGCGACGGCGGTCAGGCCGCCGAAGGCGATCAGGAACTCGAGATCCTCGTCGGCGAACGAATGCGTGGCGGTGAGGTTGTCGACGTAGAGAATGCCCAGGACCTTCTGGTCCGATCCCATCAACGGCGTGCACATGGCGCTGCGCACGCTTTGGATCAGGATCGACTTGCCCTTGAAGCGCTCGTCGGCGGCGGCATTGTCCGACAGAATGGCGACGCGCTCTTCCACGGCTTTGCGCGCGATCGACTGCGGCACGTGCTTGGCCGCCGAGGCGCCGCCGGTGCGGCTCTTGGAGATGCGGGGGATCAGCTCGCCCGACTTGTCTTCCACCAGCAGAATCGAGACGCGGTCCACGTTCATGATCTGGAACGTGAAGTCGACCACCTTCTCGAGCAGGCGGTCGAGCTCCTGCTGCTTGGACAGCTCTTTCGAGACTTCGAGCAGCAGCGACAGCTTCTTCTCGCGCCGCTCCTCCTGGTTCTGGGCCTGCACCTTGAGGTGCGAGCCGCCCTGCATCTTGTCGCCCACGCCCACGATGGCCGGCACGCCGCCCGAGGCGCTCACGGGCAGCTGGCGCACGATGGTGGCGCCGGCGGGCTTGGGCGAGGCGAAGTCCGCGGGCGGGGCCACCACCTGCGGCCGCTGCGGCGCCGTCACCTCGATCACCTTGAAGGCGACTTTCCCGAACGTAACGATGTCGTTGGACGAGGCCTCGGCCTCGGTCACGCGGGCGCCGTTCAGGAACGTGCCGTTGGAGGACCCCAGGTCCTTCACCTTCACGCCGCGGTCGCTCAGCGCGACCTCGGCGTGGCGGCGGGAGATGGTGGGATCGTAGATGGGGACGTCGCTCGTG
>DATLWA010000074.1:0-2371 GCA_035576905.1 Gemmatimonadales bacterium | reverse complement strand
CGCCCGGGATCTGGCGCGTGCCGCCGCCGGGGAGCAAGCGTACCATCGCGGCGCTCGTCGCCCACCTCCACAATTGCGGCCTGCGCTACGTCGAGCGCACCGACCGCAAAGGCGTCCCGGCGGAGCTCGACCGCGCCCGCGTCACGCCGGCGCAGGCCGCGCGCGCCCTCGGCGCCAAAGGCCGCGCGGTGGTGCGGATCGTGGGCGCGGCGCTCCAGGACGGACGCCGCATCGTGGGATTCCCGCACGACGCCGCTCATTATCTCGCCTACTACATGGCGCACGACGCACACCACCGCGGGCAGATCGTGCAGATCGCGCGGCAGCTGGGCCACCCCATCTCGCAACAGACGATGATCGGCATGTGGCAATGGCCGCGGCGGGCGGAAGAGCTGGGCGCACGCCCATGATGGACCTCGGCGGCCTTTCCATCACGACGACGCTGCTGTCGGGGATCACGAGCCTCGCGCTCGGCCTCTCGTTCCTCTATTTGTGGTGGTTCTTGATCCGGCGGCGCTACGTCCTGCTCATCGCGGGCGGGCGCCTGGCGCAGGTGCCGCAGGTCGTCCTGCTGATGTTGCTGGCGCGACAACCCGACGCGCTGGCGCTGCAGATTCCCGCCGCGCTATTCGGCGCGTTGCGCACCGTGGGCATCGTCGGCGGCTGTTACGAGCTGGTGCGACGGCGGCTGCCGCTGGGCCCGTTCGCGTGGAGCGCCGTCGCCTTGACCGTCGTGACCGTGGCGCCGCCGCTCCTCACGACGAACCTCGCATGGCAACAGGGCCCGGCGATCGCCCTGCGCGCGGGCCTGTTCGCGTGGATCGCCTGGGTGCTCTACTCGGGCCCGCGGCTGCCGGGCCGGCGCCCGCTGGCGTGGGTGTTCGTGCTGTCCGGGCTCAACCAGCTGATCCTCTTCGGCACGGGCAGTGCGGCGCGCGGCGTGGATGCGGTCTCGACCTTCACCGCGACGCTGCTGACCGTGTTCCTCCTGATCGTGGTGCTGGACGAAGCGCGGCGCGAGGCGCAGCAGGCGGAGCGGGCGCGCGCCGACAGCGAGCAGCGGCGCCAGACGATCTTCGAGCGCGCGCCCATCGGCATCGCGGTGGTGGACGCCGGCGGCCGCTACATCGAGGTGAATCCCGCGTTCGAGCGGATGTTGGGGTACCCCGAGGGCCACATCATCGGCCGGCATTTCCGCGAGGTCACGCTGCCCGCCGACCTGGCGCTCACCGAGCGGCTGTTCGGCGACATGGTGGCGGGAGCACGCGACCAGTTCTTCCTCGAGAAGCGCTACGTCAAGCAGGACGGCGCGGCGGCGTGGGCGCGCCTGTCCGTGTCGGCGGTGCGCGACCCGGCGGGCGCGCTGATCCATACCGTGTCGATGATCGAGGACGTGAGCGAGCGCAAACAGCTCGAGGAGCAGCTGGTGCACGCGCAGAAGCTCGAGGCGCTGGGCCGCCTCGCCGGCGGCGTCGCGCACGATTTCAACAACCTGCTCGCGGCCATGATGGGCTATACCCAGCTGATTCAACGCACGTTGCCGCCCGAAGACCCGCGGCAGACCGACCTGGTGGAGATCCGCCGCGCCGGCGATCGCGCCGCCGCGTTGTCGCGCCAGCTGCTGGCGTTCGCGCGGCGCCAGGTGATCGACCCGCGGGTGGTCGACGTCAACGAGGCGCTGCGCGCCACGGAAGCGATGCTGCGCCGCCTGGTCGGTCCGGACGTGACCGTGGTGCTGCAGCTCGCGCCCGCCATCGCGCGGGTGCGCGTGGACCCGGGCCAGCTGGAGCAGGTGATCCTCAACCTCGCCGTGAACGCCGGCGACGCGATGCCGCACGGCGGCACGCTGACCATCGAAACCGGCGCGGTGACGCTCGACGACGCATACGTGCGGCTGCATGCCGACGCCACGCCCGGCGCGCACGTGCTCATTGCCGTGCGGGACACGGGGATGGGCATGACGCCCGAAGTGCGCGCGCGGATCTTCGAGCCGTTCTTCACGACCAAAGAGCCCGGCAAGGGCACGGGCCTCGGCCTCGCGACCTGCTACGGCATCGTGAAGCAGGCGGGCGGCAGCATCTGGGTGCAATCGGAGCCGGGGCGCGGCGCGACGTTCAAGGTGTACCTGCCCGCGCGCGCCGAGGCCGCGGTCAGTGTGCCAGCGCTCAAGGCGGCGCCGCCGCTGGCCGGCGGCAACGAGACGGTGATGGTAGTGGAGGACGAGCCGACCGTGCGCTCGGTCACGGTGCGGATCCTCGCCAGCGCGGGCTATCGCGTGCTCGCGGCCAGCGACGGCCCGGAGGCGCTCGCCACGGCGCGCCGCCATGCCGGGGAGATCCACGCCCTCGTGACGGACGTGATGATGCCGCAG
>DATLWA010000073.1:0-2514 GCA_035576905.1 Gemmatimonadales bacterium | reverse complement strand
GACGGCAACACCGTCCTCAAGAAGCTGACGTTCGATCAGCCGACGGCCTGGCTTACCACGCAGCTCGTGCGCGATCCCGACCTCTGGAACCGGCAGTGGGTGATCGACCGGCTGTCCGAGCGGATGAGCGACTCGGCGGCGGTCGCCGCGCTGGCTCGCGCCGCCACGTCTGCTGATTACTTCCTCACGCGCCGCGCCGCCGCGCTCGCGCTGAGCGACGCCCCGGCGGGTCAGGCGCTGCCGGCGTTGGAGCGCGCGCTCGCGGACACGTCCGCGCAGGTTCGTGCCGGGGCCGCCACCGCGCTCGCCAAGATCACGGACCCGAGGGTGGCGACGCTGGCGCGGACCGCCTGGGAGCACGACCAGAGCTACGAGGTGCGCGCCCGCGCGCTCGTCGCCCTGGCACGGCTCGACAGCGCCGCGCGGCGCCCGCTCATCGCCCGCGGGCTCGCGACGCCGTCGTATCGCGATGCCATCACCCTCGGTGCGTACGAGGCGATCATCCAGGCCAACGACACCAGCTTCGTCGGTCAGGTCGACAGTGCGGTCGGCGCCGCGATCGATCCTTCGTTTGTCCTGGCGGTGCTCGGCGCGCGCGGGTCGAGCCGCGCCCTCGATCTCCTGACCCAGCATTTGGACGACAGCCGTCCCGCGGTGCGGCGCTGGGCGTTGATTGCCATGGAAAACGCGCTCCCCGACACGCTGGCGACATCCCGGTTAACGAGTGTCGGGGACAAGCTCACGCACGCCGACGCGCGCGATGCCGTCCGCCAGGCACTCGAGCGGCTGTCGCATCGCACGACACACGAGTAGGGAGGCATCGCATGGCAACCGCAGTCACCCGCGGCCGATTCGCGTGGCACGAGTTGATGACGCCCGATCCCGATGCCGCGATCGGCTTTTACCGCCAGGTGGTGGGATGGGGCATCGAACAGTTCCCCGGCATGCCCGACTACCGCTTGTGGACGAGCGGTGGCAAGCAACGCGGTGGCGTCATGCGCCAGTCCGAAGACGAACGGCGCCGCGGCCTCGCGCCGCACTGGTTGATCTATGTCGCCGTGCCGGACATCGACGCCACGATTCGTCAGGCCGAAGGCCTAGGCGGCCGCGTGCGCATCCCCGTCAAGAGCGCCCCGGGCGTCGGGCGCTACGCGATCCTCGCCGATCCCCAGGGAATCGTGTTTTGTCTGTTCACGCCGGAAACCCCGCGCCCCGGATCGGATGAGGCGGACATCGGCGATTTTTCCTGGCACGAGCTCGCCGCCCCCGACCCGAATTCGGCCTGGTCGTTCTATCAGGCCCTGTTCGGCTGGGAAAAGTCCGACGCGATGGACATGGGCCCGGCTGGGACCTACCAGATGTTCCGCCGCGGCGGCGGGAAAACCGACCTCGGCGCGTTTTACAGGCGGCCGGCGGACAAGCCGGGGACGGCGGCGTGGTTGATGTACGCCTACGTGCGCGACGCCGATCGCGCCGCCGACCTGGTCACCCAGCTGGGTGGCCGGGTGCTCAGCGGCCCGATGGACGTCCCGGGCGGCGGCCGGGTCGCGACGTGCGTCGATCCCCAAGGGGCGGCGTTTGCGGTGCACTCTGTTGCTGAGCAGGAGAAGACAAAGAGCGTCGAGAAGAAGGGCGTCAAGAAAAAGAGCGTCAAGAGGAAAAGCGTCGAGAAGAAAACCGTCAGGAAGAAGGCCGTAAAAAAGAGACCTGCGAAGAAAGCCGCCAAAAAGCGCAGACGCTAAGCGGCGGGCGTCCCTCCTCGCTCCAGTAGCCTCCCGAACCCGGGGAGCGCTCGCCGCAGACCGCGCAGGCCGAGCACCGTCCCGAGCGCGGCCACCACGAACACCACGGCCTCCCCTGATGTCTCGGGGAGGTCGACTCCCGTGACATTCAAGCCGATCACGATCGCGACGGCAGCGAAGATTCCCGCCGCCAGGCCGCTCACCACAAACGCGCGCCGTGATGCGGGCGTGCCGCGGCGACGAATCGCTTCGCAGTCCATGACGCTGCCGACGATGCCGCCGAGCAGCGACGCGGCGAGAAACAGGAACGGCCACCCATACACCATCTCGAGCGGCGCCGCGCGCAACGGCCCGCTCGTGGCTGTGATCGTATCGCGGCCCACGCCGCTCGAACGGATGGCGGAGCGTCCCGTCTCGCCGCCCGCCAGCGACACGATGCTCGGATCGGGAGTCCCGCGCCGCGCGCTCAGCACCACGTCACGGCGCGCCGCTCCCGCCACTGCGGGCAGCGAGACGTGCAGCTCGGTGCGCCCCAGCCCGAATCCCGCGATCCGCGCCGTCGCCGGCTCGAGCGTGAGCAACGTGCGGTGCACGGCAAGCCAGGTGGTGATCGGGGTGAGCATGAGCGCCGGCTGGACGAGGACGCGCAGCGAGTCGCCCGGCGTCGCGGCCGTCACCACCGCCGCTGACGGCGGCAGGCTGGTGTGGCGAATCGGGACGTCGGCGGGATTCACCGCTCCTGCCTCGGCCGACAGATGAAACCAGATCGGGA
>DATLWA010000072.1:0-34823 GCA_035576905.1 Gemmatimonadales bacterium | reverse complement strand
GATTCCGTGCAGCTCATCGTGGATCCCAACGAGCGCTATCCGCGCTACACCACCAATCCCGAGCTGTGGATCGCGCCGTTGCCGGGGACCGGTGTGGTGGCGGGTCAGGTGTGGGACTCACACGGCCAGCCGGTGCAACAGGCGCGCGTGTATGGCCTGGTGAAGCCAGAGCCCCAGGAGACGCCGTACTCGTTTGCCGAGACGTACGGGCAACACAATCACCCCGATCCGGTCTATCACGAGCATTTCGCCGTGGGCGACGTCCCGCCCGGCGAGTACACGGTCGGCGTCACGATCGAGGGCAAGAAGGTGTATCGCCGGATTCGAGTCGAGGCGGGCAAGGTCACCTGGGTCGTGTTCCGTCCCTGAGGTTCCGTGCATATCGAGTTGACGGAGATGCTGCGCTGCCCCGAGCCCCACGCCGACGGCTTCATGGTGCTGTCGACTGGCGAAATGCTCGGCAGAATGGTGCGGTCGGGAATCGCCGGGTGCTCGGTGTGTCATCGAGAGTACGTAATAAAGGACGGCATCGTCGATTTCGGTGCCGGTCCTGAGCCGTCAGCAACCCCGCACCCCGCACCCCGCATCGACGCCGCCACTCTCCAAGCGCTCCTCGACCTCTCCGGCCCCGGCGGCTACGTCGTCCTCGTGGGAGATGCCGCCCGCCACGCCGTAGGCCTCGCCGCCTTGATGGCCGGCGTGCACTTCATCGGCGTCAACGCGCCGCCCGACGTCGCCGAGCTTTCGGTGCTCTCCCTGGTGCGCGCGACCGCCGCCATCCCGCTGCGCCAGACCATCGCACGCGGTGTGGTGATCGGCGCCGCCCTGGCCCGCGCGCCGTGGCTCGCCGAAGCGCGCCGCGTGCTGTTGCCGGGCCGTCGCTGGGTGGTGGAGAGTGAAGCGGTGGAATTGCCGGAAGGAATCTCGAAGCTTGCTGCCGGGCAGGGTCTCTCCGTGGGAGAGAAGCGCTAGCCTTCTACTGAAGCCGCGATCGCGTCGTCCGCCGCGTAGGTCTTGTCGATCAGACTCTTGTAATGCTCCTCGACCGCGCGCCGCTTGACCTTGAGCGTCGGCGTCAGCTCGCCCGACTCGATCGTGAAGTCCTTCTCGAGCAGCATCACCTTCTTCGGCATCTCGAACTTGGCGAGATCGCGCAGCATCCCCATCACCTCGCGCTCGACCTTGGCCTTCACGTCCGGCAGCGCGATCAGCTCGCCGTGCGAGTGGAAACTCAGATTGCGCTCGCGCGCCCATTTTTCCAACGTGTCGAAGTTGGGCACGATCAGGATGCTGGGGTACTTGCGGCGCTCGCCCAGCACCACCGCGTTGGCGATGAACTTGTTGAGCTTCACCGCGTTCTCGATCGGCTGCGGCGCGATGTACTTGCCGCCTGCGGTCTTGATCAAATCCTTCTTGCGGTCGGTGATCTTGAGATAGCCGTCGGCGTCGAGCTCGCCGATGTCGCCGGTGTGGAACCAGCCGTCCGCGTCGATCGCTTCTTTGGTCGCCTCGGGCTTGTTGTAATAGCCCTGCATGACGTTCGGGCCCTTGGCGAGAATCTCGCCGTCGGCCGCGAACTTGAGCTGCACGCCCTCGACCGGCGGCCCCACCGTCCCCGGCTTGGGCCGGTCCGGCGGATTCAACGTCAACACCGGCGACGTCTCGGTGAGCCCGTAGCCCTCGAGAATGGGCAGCCCCGCGCTGAAAAAGAATTTCGCGATCTCGGCGGACAAAGCCGCGCTGCCGGAGATGAAATACTTCACGCGCCCGCCCGTCCGCGCCCGCAGCTTGGAGAATACCAGCTTGTCCGCCACCGCATGCTGCAGCGCCAGCAGCGACGGCACCGGGAGCTGCGCCAGCTTGAACGTGGCCCAGCGGTCGCCCACCCGGCGCGCCCAGAAGAAGATCTGCCGCTTGATCGCGCTGCCCGACAACGCGCTCTCGAGCACGC
The DNA here is from genome assembly GCA_035576905.1 of Gemmatimonadales bacterium. Taxonomy (GTDB): domain Bacteria; phylum Gemmatimonadota; class Gemmatimonadetes; order Gemmatimonadales; family GWC2-71-9; genus DATLWA01. The sequence continues at coordinate 32,872 of DATLWA010000072.1, read as the reverse complement.
GCGCGTAGACCTTCTCGTATAGCCGCGGCACCGACAGCACGATCGTGGGCTTCACTTCCTGCAGGTTCTGCGCGACCGTATCGAACGACTCGGCATAATTGATCACCACGCCCGCCTGCAGCAGCGTGTAATCGACCATCCGCTCGTAGATGTGGCTCAGCGGCAGCATCGCGAGGCACTCGTCGCCGTCCACCAGCGGCAGGATGTGCACCGCCGCCTGCACGTTCGACCAGATGTTGTTGTGCGTCAGCATCACGCCCTTGGGGTCGCCTGTGGTGCCGGACGTGTAGATCAACGTCGCCAGCGCGCCGGGCTTCAACGCCAGGGCTTCTTCGCGGAAGCGCGGATACTTGCTCTCCGCCGCGCGCCCCGCCGCCTCGAGCTCCGTTAGCGTTTGCACACCGGGCTGTTTGGCGCCCTCGGCGAACGCGATCACGTGCTTCAGCTGCGGCAGATTCGCCTTGATCGATTGGACTTTGGCCACCTGGTCCGACGTGGAGCAGAACACCGCGACGGCGCCCGAATCTTTCAGGATGTACTCGGTTTGCTTGGCGGTGAGCGTGGGGTAAATCGGCACGTCGGCCACCTGCGCGCACAGGCAGGCGAAGTCGGCGATGGCCCACTCGGGCCGCGTTTCCGAGAGAATCGACACGCGCTCGCCCGGCTGGATGCCCAGCTCGCGCAGGCCGAGTGACACCCGGCGCACGCGGGTCGCGGCGTCCTGGTGCGTGATGGCCTGCCAGGCGCCGCCCGTCTTGACGCGATAGGCCGCCGGGTGCGTTTTCGCCCAGCGGTCCACGGCGTCGAAAAAGAGCTGCGTCAGCGTGCCTTGTTTCATTGCCCTCGACTCAGGGAGCGAATATCACCGTGAACGTGATCGGCGATCCGGGAATCGCGGCGCCGCGGAGGTGCCGCGCCGTGGCGGTCAGTACCACCGAGTCGGGCAACGCGCGGTTCTTGAGCTTGACGCGCAGGACGGCGATCCCGTTGGCGCTCGTGAGGACCGTGTCGCCCGGCACTAATGTGAACGCCGTCGTGTCGCTCGGATAGGTGATCTGGAATGCCACCTTCCGGCCGGACAGCCCCGTCATGCCGCCAGTGGTGTCGGCCACTTTGACTCCCAGCGTGTCCGAGAGCGAATCGACCTTGGTGCCGACGGATACGGAATCGCGCAGCGGGCTGGTCGCAAAGACCGTGTCGGCGGCCGCGAGGACCGTGATGGCGAGGGGGTTGGAGTGGAGGTTGTTCGTGCGCGCCTGGATCGCGCCCGCGCCCACCGTCTTGCCGAGCGTGGCGCCGGTGGTGCTGTCGAGCACGGTCACGTGCGCCGTGTCGAGCGACGTCCAGTAGATGGTGGCGGCGACGGAGTCGCCGCGGCCGTCGAGCGCCCGCCCGCTGGGCACGAGCGTGTCGCCCAGCTCCACGCTCCCGTTGAAGGGCAGCGAGGCCTCCAGTGCCACGACCTGATTGAAGTCCGGGCTGAGGCTGCTGCACCCCCACAGCAATACGCCGGCGAGGAGGACTCTCCTCAGGGAGCCTCCGCCGAGATCGCAGTGGCGGGACCAGATCCCGAACCGAGGTCGCGCAGCGCCTGATTGGCGTGCTCGACCCATTTCTGTGCGTCGGCGCCTTTGGGGGCGTGGGCCAGGAAGGCGCGGAGGTGTTGCGTCGCGCCGTCGGGATCACCGCGCTTCAACAGGAGGAATGCGAGCCCGTAATGCGCGCCGGCGAGCAGCGTGTCGAGCTCCAGGGCGCGGCGATAGTGCCGGATCGCTTCGTCCAAGCGTGCGGTCTTGGTGAACGCGATCGCCATGTTCTGGAGAATGCGCGCATCGTTGGGATGATCGCGCAGGGCGAGACGGTAGGAGGTCAGGGCGGCCTCATAGTCGCCCTGCCGCTCGAGCGCGAGCGCCTCGTTGAGATAGTCGAGGCGCTGGGGTTTGAGCTCGTCGTCGGACGTGCCGCCGAGAAGGCGGCGCCAGAAACCCATGCGCCGAAAATAGCTTGCGGCCTTTCCCTTACGCAATGTAGCTTCAGCCGATGCCCCCCGTCCCGCCGTTCCCCGCGCCACGCAAAAGCGGTCGCGTCGGCCGCCAGTCGCCTACGGGGGTCATGGAAGTCGACTGGCAGTTCTTCGGGGAGCTGTGCCGCGCGCTCGCGCTCAAGGTGTTCCGCGCCTACGACCCCGATCTGATCGTCGGCATCGCCAAGGCCGGCGTGATTCCCGGCGCCGTCGTCGCCAGCATTCTGCAACGCGACTTCGCCTCCGTCGCCATCACCCGCACCGAGAGCGGCGCGCGCCCCGTGGTCATCGCCGGGCCGCCGCGCATGGTCACGGGCCGGCGCGTGCTGATCGTGGATGAAACGTGCGACTCCGGCGAGACGCTGAAGCTCGCCCTCGCCGCGGTGAAGGAGCTCAAGCCGCAGGCCGTGAAGACGGCCGTGTCGTTCCGCACCGGCGACTACAAGCCCGACTTCTATGCCCTCGAGACCGAGAACTTCATCATCCTGCCGTGGGACCGCGAGGTGATCGTGGACGGCGAGATCGTGATGCGCCCGGACTACGCGGCGATTCTCCGGAGTCCCCCGGCTTGAGGGACCGCCTCAGCGACGCCCTGCGGCGCTCACCCGCGCAGTACACCGAGATTCGCGTCGAACGCACCTGGGCCTCCCAGGTGTCCTTCCGGGGGCCCCGGCTCGAAACCGCCACCGCCAGTGAAGACCAGGGCGGCTTTGTGCGCGTCCTCAACCCCGGCTGCGGCTGGGGCATCGCCGCGTTCACGTCGCTCGAGCAGCTGCCGGCCATGGTGGTCCGGGCCCACGAGCTGTCCCGCGCCGTGCGCCTGGACGAGCCCATCACGCTCGCCGCCGTGCCGCCCACGGAGTCCGACGTCGTTCCGGACCTGGACGGCGACGTGCGCGGCGTGTCGCTCGCCGAGAAGAAGCGTCTGATCGAGGGCTACAACGGCCTGATGCTGGGCGTCTCGGGCGGCATCGTGGATACCCAGGCCGTCTACCGCGACGAGATCACGGAGTACTGGTACGTGAACTCCGAGGGCGTGGCGCTGCACGAGCTGCGGCCCGAGATCACGCTGTCCGGCACCGCCACCGCGCGGCGCGACGGCACCATCGAAAAAGGTCTCGAATCGATCGGCCTGCGGCGTGGCTGGAAGTCCGCCGCGGGGCACGAGAAGGGCTTCCGCGACGTGGCCGAGCGGGCGGTGCAGCTGCTCGACGCGCCCAGCGTCGCCGGCGGCACCTATCCCGTCGTTCTCGATCCCGAGCTGGCCGGCGTGTTCATCCATGAGGCGTTCGGCCATCTGTCGGAGGCCGATTTCGTCTACGAGAACCCCCAGGCGCGCGAGATGATGACGCTGGGGCGCCGCTTCGGGCGGCCGGTGCTCACCGTGGGCGACAACGGCGCCGCGGCGGGCCTGCGCGGCACCCTGCCGTTCGACGACGAGGGCACGCCCACCCAGGACACGGTGCTCATCAAGGAAGGCGTGCTCGTCGGCCGGCTGCACTCGCGCGAGACCGCGGCGCGCATGGGCGAGCGGCCCACCGGCAACGCCCGCGCCATCTCGTTCCGCCACCCGCCCATCGTGCGCATGACCAACACGTACATCGCGAATGGGAAGGGCACCTTCGACGACTTGATCGGCGACATCAAGCTCGGCGTGTACGCCTGCGGCGCCTTCGGCGGCCAGACGATGCTCGAGAACTTCTCCTTCACGGCGGCCTACGGGCGCATGATTCGCGACGGCAAGCCCGCCGAGTTGGTGAAAGACGTGGTGCTCGCCGGCAATCTGTTTCAGACCCTGGACCGCATCGAGCGCATCGCCGGCGACTTCCGCTGGAATCAGATGGGCGGCGGCTGCGGCAAGGGTGGCCAGTTCCCGCTGCCCGTCACCGAAGGCGCGCCGCACGTGCGGATCGAGGAGGCGCTCGTGGGCGGCGACGTAGCGGCGTGATCTCGGGCTTGATCGACCTGGTGCGGAGCCGCGGCTTCCAGGCGGACGCGCTGCGCCGCCGCGCCGACACCACCTCCATCAGCTTCGAATCGGGCCGCCTCAAGGCCGCCGCGGTGAGCGAGCAGGCGGGCATCAACCTGCGCGTGGTGAAGGACGGCCGCGTGGGCATCGCGGGCACCACCGCCACCGGCGATGCCGAGCTCGAGTCGCTGGCGGACCGCGCGGCGGCTTCCGCCGACCTGGGCGAAGCGCTCGCCCTGACCTTCCCGCGCAACGCGCCGCACCCGCCGGTGGTCACCTTCTTCGACGCTGTCGCCGACGTCTCACTCGACGCGCTCACCGATATCGGCCGTGAGGTCATGGGGCGCCTGGCGCGCGACGGCGTGCAGGTGAACGTCACCATCGAGCGCGAAGTGGCGGAGACCGAAGTCGCCAACACAGCGGGCGCGATCGGCGCGTACATCACCACCGGGCTCACCGTCGCGGCGGACCTCACGCGCATCGCCGGCGACGACGTGCTGATGGTCTACGACTATTACACGGGCTGCGGGATGCCCAGCGCGACGGATCTGGACGCGCTCGTCGCGTCGATCCTCACGCGGCTCGAGCTGGCGTTGCGCGTGGTGCCGCCGCCCGAGGGGGCGCTGCCCGTGGTCTTCACGCCGCAGGGGCTCTCGGCGATCCTGCTGCCGGTCGAGCAGGCGTTGTCGGGCAAGTCGGTGCTCCAGGGCATCTCTCCGCTCGCCGGGAAAAAGGGCCAGCAGGCGTTCGACATCCGGTTCTCCATCACCGACGACCCGGTGGTCTCAGGCCGTCCGGGTTCCCGTCCCGTGGACGACGAGGGCGTGCCGTCGGCGGCGCTGCCGCTCGTCGCGGGCGGCGTGGTGCGGAACTTCGTCTACGATCTCGAGACGGCGGCGCGCGCCGACCACGGCGCGCAGAGCACCGGCCACGGCGCGCGCGGGATTTTCGGCAAGCCGCACATCGGGTATTCCAATCTCGTGGTCGGTGTGGCGGACGGCCCGCCGCCAGGCGAGACCAGGGTGTTCGCGGGCGGGCTCGCGGCGGGCATCTCCGACGGCCTGGTGGTGGACGATCTCATCGGTGTGGGGCAGGGGAACGTGTCGGGCGGCGCGTTCAGCCATCCGGTGGCGCTCGCCTACCGCATCGAAAAGGGCGAGATCACGGGCCGCGTGAAGGACGCGGCGGTGGCGGGCAACGCGTACGATCTGCTGCAGAAAATCGGCGGCGCGGGGAACGACGGCCGCTGGCTATCTTCGCGCTGGAGTCCGTCGCTGCTGCTGGAGGGTGTGTCGGTCGCCCGGCGCTAGCCGAGCGCTTCTTCGTACGTCTTGCCCTGCGTCATCTGCTCGTACACGCGTTGCAGCGTTTCCGTCGTGGCCGACAGAAACCGGCACCGGCCGTCATTGCGCGAGCGGCATTCGACTTCCATCACCGCCACGGGCTCCCCCGACAGGCGGCCCAGGAAATCGGCCAGCATGCCGGTCGAGAAGAAGCACATCGGCGCTTCCGCCGTGCCGGGGTCAGCTTCCGCCCAGTCGGTGGCGTCCACCGCCAGCGCGCCGGCCAGCGGTGTGATGGTGACCGCGCCCCAGCCCTGCGCCAGGAAAAACGCCGACAGGGCCTCCGTGAACAGCGCGGCGTCCAGATCCTCCGGATGGTTCACGCCGTACTCGGTCCCGAGCCACTCGCGGTAGATCTCGAACAGACCTTCGCCCGCGGCAAAGCCCGCCTCCTGCAGCACGGCCACCGCCTGGTCGCCGGCGTGTTGCGCCAGGCTGCGGTGGAGCTGCTGGAGGCCTGCCCGGCCGAGGGCGAGCCGATGTGAGGGGGAAGTGGTAGCGGTCATCCGCGACGCCAACTTACCGCTTTGCCCGCGCGCGGCGCAACAGTTCGGCCTCGTCGATCACCGCCACACCGAGCGATTGCGCCTTGGCGAGCTTCGAGCCGGGGTCGGCGCCGGCCACGACCGCCGTGGTCTTCTTCGACACGCTGTCGGTGACGTGGCCGCCCGCGCCCGTGATCAGCTCGGCTGCCTGGGCGCGCGACAAGGTGGGGAGCGTGCCTGTGATGACGAACGTCTGCCCGGTGAGGGGCCCGGCGCCCTCGGTCGAGGCGGGCTCGGTCAGGTTCACCCCCAGCTTGCCGAGGCGCTCCACCAGCTTGCGGTTGCGCGGCTCGGCGAAGAATCCCGCCACCGCTTCGGCGATGGCGGGCCCCACGCCGCGGATCTCGGCGATCGCCTCGGGGTCCGCCTTCGCCAGCGCCGCCATGGTGCCGAACTGCCGCGCCAGCAGCTTCGCCCCCTGCGCACCCACGTGCCGGATGCCCAGAGCATAGAGCACGATCGACAGCGGCCGGGCCTTCGACGCCTCGATCGCGTCGATCAGCTGCTGCGCCGACTTCTCGGCGAACCCCTCGAGGCCGAGCAGCTTCTTGGCGTTGACCTTGTCGCGGTCGTACAAGTCGGCCACGTCGGCGATGAATCCGGCGTCGAGCAGCGCGCCCACGCGCTCATAGCCCAACCCGCGGACGTCCATCGCGCCCTTGGAGGCGAAGTGCACGATGCTCTCCTTCACCCGCCCGGGGCAGGAGACGTTGGGGCAATAGCTCATCACCTCGTCCTGCGGGTGCTCCACCTTCGAGCCGCAGACCGGGCACTTCTCCGGCATCACGAACGGCCGCTCGCTCCCGCTGCGGCGCTCGCGGACGGGGCCGAGCACCTGCGGGATCACCTCGCCGGCGCGCGTGACTTCGACCCAGTCGCCGACGCGGATGTCCTTCGCCGCGATCAGGTCGGCGTTGTGCAGCGTGGCGGTGGACACCGTGACGCCGCCCACCTCGACCGGCTCGAGCACGGCGTAGGGATTGAGCGCGCCGGTGCGGCCCACGTTGATGCGGATGTCGAGCAGCTTGGTGACCTGGACTTCGGGCGCGAACTTGCGCGCGATCGCCCAGCGCGGCTCGCGATCGCCCACGGTGCCGAGCTCGGCGTGCAGCGCCAGCGGATTCACTTTGACGACGACGCCGTCGGCGCCGTAATCGAGCGTGGGGAGCAGCGTCTCGAGCTCGGCGATGCCGCGATGGGCTTCCTCGAGGTTCGCGACGAGCTTGCGGTGCGGCTCGATGGGGAAGCCCCACGCGGCCAGTCCCTGGAGCAGATCGTGCTGCGTCTCGAACGGCAGGCGGTGGCCCGGCGCCTCGATGTGAAAGCAGAACAGCCGCAGCCGCCGCTTACGCGTGATCTTGGGATCGAGCTGCCGCAGCGCGCCGGCGGCGGCGTTGCGCGGATTGGCGAACGGCGGCTCGCCGGCCGTCTCGCGCTCCCAGTTCATTTGCTCGAACCACGTCTTGGAGAGGTAGACCTCCCCGCGCACCTCGAACAGCCGCGGCCAGCCCTTGCCCTGCAGCCGCAGCGGCACGTCGATCACCGTCTTGAGATTGGGCGTGACGTTCTCGCCCACGACGCCGTTGCCGCGCGTGGCGCCGGTGACGAACACGCCGTCCTCGTACGTGAGACTGATCGCCGCGCCGTCGATCTTCACTTCGAGCGTGTAGCCCGCCGCCTTGACCTCGGGCACGAGGCGCGCGTTGCGGTCCTCCCACAGGACCAGCTCGTCGGGGCTGAACGCGTTGGCGAGCGACAGCATCGGGACCAGATGGCGGTGCTTCTTGAAGGCCGCCGACGGCTCGGCGCCGACGCGATGGGTGGGGGAATCGGGGGTGCGGAGATCGGGGTGCTCGGTCTCGAGCGCCTGCAGCTCGCGGAACAGCACGTCGTACTCGGCGTCCGACATTTCGGGGCGGTCGAGCTGATAGTACGCGCGACTCGCCCGCTCGAGGATGCGCCGCAATTCCGCGGCCCGCTCGGCCGCCTTGCTCACCGACCCTTGGCTTCTTCCTGGATCACGGCCATCGCCACGCCCACCAGGCGATCGAGCTCGTCGGCGCTGGCGCGCGGCAGCAGGCCCTCGGCCCAGGCGCCCTCGCGGTGGCCGAAGGCGTCGAGCAGCCGGCGCAGGAACGCCAGCAGCGCCACGCGCTCCAGCTCCATGCGCCGCACGTTGACGTCGCTGTCCTGTTGCCGCTGCGCCAGCCGCTCGTAGCGGTGCGCGTTGCGCAACGCCTGTGCCGTGAGCGACGCCACCACCTGCACGAACCGCACGTCGGCGTCGGAGAAGGTGGGCCCGTCCCGGAAGGTGCGCAGGAAAATCGCGCCGATGGCGGCGCTCCGCCAGCTGATCGGCACCACGGTGATCGATTTCACGCGGCGGTTGATCAGATCGGCGCGCACGTGCTTGAGCGACGGATCGTTGGCCGCGTCGGGGATGAACACGGTCTCACTGTTCTGGATCGCGCGTTTCAATTCGGGATAGCGCTCGAGATCCACCACGTAATTGCGGATCGTGGGATCTTCGTACGACGCCACCAGCCGTACCGACTTGCCGCCCCGCTCCGAGAGAAAGATGGAGCAGCGATCCAGTCCGAACGCTTCGCCCAGCTTGCGCGCGATGGCCTGCAGGATGTCGACGAAATGCAACGATCCCGAGATCTCCTTCAGGATCTCGATGATCGCGAGCAGATGCTTGCGCTCGTGCTCGAGCTCGGCGACGCGCGCCGCGAGGCGCTCGCCTTCGGCGGTGGTGAGAGCGGACGTGATGGACATGGGGAAGTTTGTCCCGCGTTCGGGATGTGCGTCAAGCGCCGTTGCCGCGTCCCACCACGGGCGCTAGCTTCGGACCCCTAAGACTCGTCCTTTTTGTCGCGGATCTCCGTGAGCAGCCTGGCGGCTTCGCGCTTGTACGTCGGGTCCATCACGTCGCCGATGGGGAGGGTTTCGATCGTGGTCAGCTGCTCGCGCGCGCGGGAATACTTGCCGACGTCGATGTACACCTGCGCGAGCTCCAGCCGGTGATAGACGTGCGACGGCCGGATCGCCACGGCGCGCTCGAGGAAGCGCTGCGCGTCCTCCCAGTTGGCCTTGTCCATGAACCCCGCCCCGAACAGCGCCTTCGCGAAGAAGCGCGTGAACCCCGACAGGCGCTTCACCTCCGCGTTCCACGCGCCGAGCACGTGCCAGGCGCCGTCCAGCGTCGAGTCGATCTGGGCCGCGCGCATCGCTTCGTCGTAAATGATCCGCGCGAACCGCACCCGCTCCTTGCCGCCCCGCGTGCGCGACAGCCGGCCCAGCACCAGCGCCACCACGTAATGCCCCTCGGCGTGCACCGAGTCGATGCGCAGCGCGCGCTCGGCGTACGTGCGGCCGACGGAGTAGAGACTGTCGCGCCGGCCCTTGGTCGAGTCGCCCTCGAGCTGCTTGGCGATGTCCGCCATGGCGCGCGCCGCCTTCCAGTTGGCGGCGAAATTGAGCGAGTCGAGCGCCAGGGCTTCGCGGTAATGCCGCAGCGCCACGTCGGGATGCAGGAACGGGTTGGCGCTGTCCCCCAGGGCGATGTGCTCGGCGGCGGTCTGCGCCGCGAGCGGCGCGGCGAGGAGCAGGGCGACGAGCGGGACGAAACGCATCTGCATCTCCGGTGGGTGAGGGCCGCTCAATGATCGTCGTGCCTCTGATTGAACGCAAGCGCGACGGCGGCACGCTCACCGCGGAAGAGTGGTCGGCGCTCGTCGCGGCCTACACCGCCGGCGACATCCCCGATTATCAAATGTCGGCGCTGCTCATGGCCGTCTTGCTCAAAGGTCTCGCGCGCCACGAGCTCGCCGCGCTCACCGATGCGATGCTCGCCTCGGGCCAGCGTCTGTCCTACGACGACTGGACCGTGCCGCGCGTGGACAAGCACTCGACCGGCGGCGTGGGCGACAAGGTCTCGCTGGTGCTCGCGCCGCTGGTCGCCGCCTGCGGCGTCGCCGTGCCGATGATGTCGGGCCGCGGCCTGGGCCACACCGGCGGCACGCTCGACAAGCTCGAAGCGATCCCCGGGTTCCGCACCGGCCTGTCGCTCGCCGAGGCCAAAGCGCAGGTGATGAAGCTGGGCTGCGCCATGATCGGCCAGACGCCCGAGATCGCGCCGGCCGACAAGAAGCTGTACGCCCTGCGCGACGTCACCGGCACCGTGGAGGCGATCCCGCTCATCTCCGCCAGCATCATGTCGAAGAAACTAGCCGAGGGGTTGAGCGCCCTGGTGCTCGACGTGAAGCACGGCTCGGGCGCGTTCCTGCCGCCGCTGGAGCAGGCGCTCGAATTGGCGCAGACGATGATCGCCATCGGCGAGGATCGCGGCTGTCCCACCGTCGCCCTGCTCACCGCCATGGACCGGCCGCTGGGCCGCGCCTGCGGCAACGCGCTCGAGACCGAGGAGGCCATCCTCGCGCTGCGCGGGGAAGGGCCGCCCGATCTGATGGACGTGACCTATGCGCTGGGCGTCGAGATGCTGCTCGCCGCGGGGATCGAGAAGAACTCCAAGAAAGCGCGCGCCCGCCTCGAAAACGCGCTGGGCTCAGGCCTCGCCGCCGAGAAGTTCGAGCAGATCATCGAGGCGCAGGGCGGCAATCCCAAGGTGGTGGAGGATCCGTCGGTGCTGCCGCAGGCGCAGGCCGTGGAGGTCTTCAGCGCGCTGGAGACGGGGATCATCACGCGGGTGGAGCCGCGCGCCATCGGCCGCGCCGTGGTGGCGCTGGGCGGCGGCCGCGTGCAGGTGGAAGACGACGTCGATGCCAGCGTGGGCTTCGTCATCACCGTGAAGCCGGGCGACCGCGTCGTGGAGGGCGAGCCGATCGCGTCGGTGTTCGCGCGCGACGCCGCGGGTATCGAGCTCGGCATGGCGGCGCTGCGGGACGCGATCGTCATCGGCGGAAAACTGGAGCAGAAGCCCCTGCCGCTCGTCTCGCACCGCGTGACGAAGGCCGGGGTGGAAGCGCTCGCCGCTATTCCCCAGCCACCCGGTCGAGCACCTCGCGCAGCTCCTCGAGGTTGAAGGGCTTCTTCAGGACGGGGCGCTCGGAGCGCTGCAGCGCGTCGCGCGTGCGTGCCGAGATCGAATCGCCGGTGGTGAACACGATGCGGCGCTCCAACCCGCGGCCTTCCATCCGCAGCGCGTCCCACAAATCGAAACCGGAGTGCGCGGCGTCGAGGTGCACGTCGATCAGCAGCGCGTCGTAGCGCGACTTGCCGTCGTGCAGCCGTTCCAGCGCATCGCCGTAGGTCGCGGCGGCGGTCACCTTGTGGCCCAACCGCGCCGCCATCTTCTCGAATGCTCGGCGCACGCCGGTCTCGTCGTCCACGACCAGCACCTCGAGCGGACGATCGGCTGGCCGCACCCGCGCGGCCGGACGCGGCTCGATCACCTCGAGCGCCGCCGGCAGCTCCACGCCTACGCGCAGGCCGCCGCCCTCGACGTCGTGCAGGTACATGCGGCCGGCGTTCGCTTTGACGAGGCCGAGGCAAATCGACAGGCCGAGCCCCGCGCCGCTCTCGCCCTTGGTCGTGAAGAATGCATCGAACGCGCGCTCCTGCAGCTCGGGCGGAATGCCGGGTCCTGAGTCTTCGACCAGGATCACGACGTGGTGATTGCTGCGGCCCGCGGACACGCGCAACGTGCCGGGACGGCCCATCGCGGCGATCGCCTCTTCGGCGTTGACCACGAGATTCAACAGGACCTGCTGCAGCTCTTGCGGGTCCGCGAGGACGGGCGGAATGCGCTCGTCGACGTCCACCACCGCGCGCACGCGCGATTTCTTCAGGGCGTTGGTGTGCAACGCCAGCACGCGGTCGACCGCGTCCCACAGGTCCACGGGCTGCGGCTGGCGCGGGCGCTGGCGCGCGAAGTCGAGCAGCGTCTGTACCACGCGGCCGGCGCGCATCGCCTCGCTCTGGATCAGCTCGGCGCTCTCGCGCACGCTCGCGGTCGGCGCGTCCACGGCGAGCAGCTCCGCGAACGCCGCCACCGCGGCGAGCGGGTTGTTGATCTCGTGCGCCACGCCCGACACCAGCGCGCCCAGCTGCGTCATCCGGTCGGTGTGCAACAGCTTGCGCTGCAACAACACTTCCTTCGAGACGTCGAGCGCCAGAAACAAGAGCTTGGGCGAGCCCTCGGGCGGCACGACGTTCTCGATCACCGCGTCGACCTCGCGGGCGGGCTCGCCCGGGAATTCGATCGAGAGGTGAATGCGCTGGCGCGCGCGCAGGGCTTCTCGCAGCGCGCCGCCGAGCGCCGGGCGCTGCGCTTCTTGGATCCAGTCCGCCAGGCGGCGGCCGGGCAGCACGCGCGGATCGGGCGCCCCCAGGAGCTCCGCGCCCGCCGGATTGGTTTCGAGAATCTGGCCGTCCTCGGTGAGCACCAGGGCGGCGCTGGGCAGCGCGTGGAACAGCTGCAGGTAGAGCCGGCGCTCCGATTCGAAGCCCGAAAGGATCTGCGCCGCGCGCGACTCGCGCGGCAGCTCGTCGTGCACTTCGCGCAGCACCAGCACGACGTGATTGCGCGGGCCGGGGGTGACGGTCGTCTCGAACATCCGCCCCGAGGAACCGGGGGCGAGCGCCGGGGCGAGGTAGGTCCGCGTGGCGCCGGTGTGCAGCACGTCCTGGAGCGCCTCCTCGACGTAGCTGCCGCGGGCGTTCGGGAACAGGACCCAGAAACTCTGGTCCAGCACCCGGTCGCTGGGCAGACCCGTCAGGCGCGCCGCGCCGGCCGACCACACCGTCACGCGCCAGTCCGGCGCGATCACCGCCACGCCGAAGTCGAGACTGTCGAGCAGCGCCTTGAGCTCCATCCGCCCAAGCCTCCCCTGTATAGAAAAAGCCCCGTCGGGCCGAGTCGAGGGCGCAACGGGGCCTAGCAAATTCTGAATTTTTAACGGCTTAAACCGCTCTACTCCACAATTATGGTTGAGGTCCCTGACGTCAATCCAGCCGGGAGAACCCTTATGAGATTGTGACCAGTGTCACAAGAGCTCAGGCGGCTTGGGGCGTCCCGCGCCCGGCCCCCAGTCTCTCACACTGTCCTCATCGGGAGCCTCTCGCACGTCTTGTTCCGCGCGGTCTAGCTCTGCGCGGTCGACGTCATCTGTGGCGTCGGCGCGACGATTTGCGGTGGGCTCGGGCGTATCGTTGCGGCCGCCCCACACCAGCCAGGCGAGGAACAGGAGGACGACGGCGCAGACGATGAGCGCGGCGGTCACGGCCGGCGCTCAGATGTCGAGGTTACGGACGAACTTGGCGTTTTCTTCGATGAACTTGCGGCGCGGCTCCACTTCGTCGCCCATCAGCGTCTCGAACAGGAAGGACGCTTCCGCCGCGTCTTCCATTCCCACCTTCAGGATGGTGCGCGTCTTGGGATCCATCGTGGTGCGCCACAGCTGGTCGGGGTTCATTTCGCCGAGACCCTTGTAGCGCTGGATGATGATGTTGCCGTGGCCTTCGGCGCCGTTGCCGAGCCGCTTCGAGAACGTCTCGCGCTCTTTCTCGTCGTAGGCGTAGAACTCTTCTTTGCCGCGCGCCACGCGGAACAGGGGTGGCTGCGCGATGTAGATGTACCCCGCGTCGATCAGCTCCTTCATCTCCTTGTAGAAGAAGGTCAGGAGCAGCGTGCGGATGTGGGCGCCGTCCACGTCGGCGTCGGTCATGATGATGATCTTGTGGTAGCGCGCCTCGGTGACCTTGAAGTCCTCGGCCACTCCCGTGCCGATCGCCGTGATGATGGTGCGGATTTCCTCGTTGGACAGAATCTTGTCGATGCGCGCCTTCTGCACGTTGAGAATCTTGCCGCGCAGCGGCAGGATCGCCTGGAAGCTGCGGTCGCGCCCCTGTTTGGCGGAGCCGCCGGCCGAGTCGCCCTCGACGAGATAGATCTCGCAGAGCTTGGGATCGGTGAGCGAGCAATCGGCGAGCTTGCCGGGCAAGAGGCCCGCCTCGAGCCCGCTGCGTTTGCGGACCAGCTCGCGCGCTTTGCGCGCGGCTTCGCGCGCGCGCGCGGCGCTGACCGCCTTCGCGATGATGGCGCGCGCCACGCTGGGATACTTGTCGAAGAAGTCGCCCAGCGCCTCGTTCACCACGCTCTTGACGATGCCCTCGACCTCGGAGTTGCCGAGCTTGGTCTTGGTCTGCCCCTCGAACTGCGGCTGCTTGACCTTGACGTGCAGGACGGTGTTCAGCCCCTCGCGCACGTCGTCGCCGGAGAGCGTGAACTCTTCCTTCTTGAGGAGGCCGTCCTTCTTCGCCCACTCGTTGATCGTGCGGGTGAGCGCGGCCTTGAAGCCGGTGAGGTGCGTCCCGCCTTCGTGCGTGTTGATGTTGTTGACGAAGGTGAACGTGTTCTCGCTGTACTGATCGTCGTACTGCACCGCGCCCTCGACTTCGACGTCCTCGCGCGTCGCCTCGAAGGTGATCGGCTTGGGATGCAGCGGGCGGCGGTTGCCCAACACCCACTTCACGAATTCCGCGAGCCCGCCCTTGTAGTAGTACGTCTCCGTCTTGGCCTGGCCCTTGCGCTCGTCCTTGAGCGTGATGGTCAGGGCCTTGTTCAGGAACGCGAGCTCGCGCAGCCGGTTGGCGAGCGTGTTGAAGTCGAAGCGCGTCTCGGTGAAGATCGACGTGTCCGGCTTGAACCAGACCGTCGTGCCCGTGCCCTTGGCCTTGCCCACCACTTCGAGCTTCTTCTTCGTGTCGCCGCGCTCGAACGCCATGTGGTGGCGCTTGCCGTCGCGATCGACCCACACCTCGAGCTTCTCCGACAGCGCGTTGACCACGGACACGCCCACCCCGTGCAGACCGCCCGACACCTTGTACGTGTTCTTGTCGAACTTGCCGCCCGCGTGCAGAACGGTCAGCGCCACCTCCACGCCGGGCTTCTTCTCGGTCTTGTGGATGTCGACGGGGATGCCGCGGCCGTTGTCGACGACGGTGACCGCATTGTCGGGGTGGATGGTGACGTCGATCGCCGTCGCAAAGCCCGCGAGCGCTTCGTCCACCGAGTTGTCGACGACTTCGTACACGAGGTGATGCAGGCCGCGGCTCGACACCGACCCGATGTACATCGCGGGACGGCGGCGCACCGCCTCCAGGCCCTTCAAGACCTGGATCGAGTCCGCCTGGTAGTCGGGTTTGGTGGGTTTCGCCTTCGCCATACGTCCTATTGTGAGAGAAGCCAGCGGATCGCGGCGATCCGGCCGGCGCCGCGGCCCGCGTTCACGCGGGCCATGATGTCCGGCGCCATCAGCTGCAGCTCGTTCATCCACGCGCTCGTCGCCACGCGCACGAACAGCGTGCCGTCGGGTGTCACGCGCTCGGGGCTCGTCACGGCCGCGATCTGCGGGCCGACCAGTCCGGCCCAATCGGGGATCACCTGGGCTTGCGACAGCCGGCGGGTGAGTCCCGCGCGGTCGAGATACGCGCGCAACGCCTCCGCCACCGCCATGGGGCGACCTTTGGTGCGATCGCTCATTGGGTCCCCCTTACACACAGCGCCACGGGACATCCCGTGGCGCCGCGACGTCCGCGAGAGCCGTTGGAAAGCCCTACAAATTTACCCAGAAGTTGTTGTCAGGGCAAGGTTTATCTCTGGTCAAGGCCCCACCACCACCGCCGTGTCCAACGTCCCCATGAACCCCAGCAAGTCCCGCGCCCGGAGCTGCACCGGGACCCGATTCCCGGCGGAGTGGCCCGCGCTCACACGCAGGCTGAAGCTCGCCCCGTAACTCGTTTCCAGGAACACGTCAGCAGCGGCCTGCGCCGAATCTACCGTCAGCCAGACCGAGTCCAACCCGTCCGGATCGCTCACGTGAACGTGGCCGGTGAGCGTGTCGGGGGAGTGCACGGTCGTCTGGTCGAGCACGATTTGGAGCGCGGGCGGACCGGGGCGGGGGCGCTCCGAGAGGCACCCGGACCCCCACACCACCGCGACCGCAGCGGCGAGCGCTACCGACCAGCGAACTTGGGTGCGCGCTTTTCCAGGAATGCGGTCAGCCCTTCCTTCATGTCTGCGGTGGCGGCCAGCAGGCCGAAATGATTCGCCTCGAGCAGGAGCCCCTCGTCCATGCTCATGTCGAGGCCCCGCTCCACAGCCTCGAGGGAGAGCCGCACGGCGAGCGGGCCCATCGCCAGAATACCCCGGAGCAGCTTCTCGGATTCGGCCGCCAGCTCCGCCGCCGGCACGACCTTGTTGACCAATCCGATGCGGTAGGCCTCGGCGGCATCGATCATCTCGCCCGTGAGGATGAGCTGCAAGGCCCGGCCTTTGCCGACGAGGCGCGGCAGGCGCTGCGTGCCGCCATACCCGGGGGCGATGCCGAGCTTCACCTCGGGCTGGCCGAACTTGGCGCTGTCGCTGGCGATGCGGATGTGGCAGGCCATGGCCAGCTCGCAGCCGCCGCCCAACGCGAACCCGTTGACCGCGGCCACCACCGGCTTGCCGCAGGTCTCGAGCCGGCGCAGCACGCCCTGGCCGCGCAGCGCGCGCGCCTTGCCGTCGAACGGCCCCTGCTTGGCGAGATCGGCGATGTCCGCTCCGGCCACGAACGCTTTGGGCCCCGCGCCCGTCAGGATCACGCCGCGAATCGCATCGTCGGAGGTGATCCGGTCGGCGGCCTGGCCCAACTCGGCCATGACCTGATCGTTCAGCGCGTTGAGCTTGTCGGGACGGTTGATGGTGACGAACGCGATGCCGTCGCGGACGTCGAAGAGCAGTGTTTGGTAGGCCATGACATAAAGGTATAGCTTTTCTCCATGCCCGCAGTCCTCGCCGTCGACCAGGGCACCACCGGCTCCACCGCGCTCGTGATCGCGGCGGACGGCCGCCTGCTCGGCCGCGGCTACCGTGAAATCACCCAGCATTTCCCGCACCCCGGCGAAGTGGAGCACGATCCCGCCGAGCTGTTCGCGGCCACGATCGCCGCCGCGCGCGACGCGCTGGCGCAGGCCAAGGTCGTTCCCGACGCGATGGGCATCACCAACCAGCGCGAGACGGTGTGCGTGTGGGAGCGCGCCACGGGCCGGCCGCTGTCCCGCGCCATCGTGTGGCAGGACCGGCGCACCGCGGCGCGCTGCGCCCAGCTGGCGCGCGGCCGGCACGCCCGGCTCATCCGGCGCCGCACCGGCTTGGTGCTCGATCCGTACTTCTCCGCCACCAAGATCGAATGGCTGCTCAAACACGTGCCCGGTCTCAAGGGACGCGTGGCCCGGGGCGAGGCCGTGTTCGGCACGGTGGACGCGTGGCTGCTGTTTCGCCTGACGGGCGGCGCCAGCTTCGCCACCGATCACACCAACGCGTCGCGCACGATGCTGTACGACATCACGCGCCACGATTGGGATCCGGCGCTGCTCAAGCTGTTCGGCGTGCCGCGCCACGCGCTGCCCGAGATCCGCGCGTCGAGCGGCGCGTTCGGCGTGACGACCGCCGCCGATCTGGGCCACGCCATTCCCATCACCGGCATCGCGGGCGATCAGCAGGCGGCGCTCTTCGGGCAGGGGTGCTGGCGCGCCGGCCAGGCGAAGAACACCTACGGCACGGGCGCATTCCTGCTGCTCAACACGGGCAAGCGGCGCGCCACGTCGCGACACGGCCTGCTCACCACGGTGGCGTGCGACTCACGAGGCCGGCCTGTGTACGCGCTGGAAGGCAGCGTGTTCATCGCGGGCGCGGCGGTGCAGTGGCTGCGCGACGGGCTGGGCGTCATCGCGAAAGCGGCGGAGACCGCGGCGCTCGCGGCCGGTGTCTCAGATACGGGCGGCGCCTACTTCGTGCCGGCGTTCGTCGGGTTGGGCGCGCCGCATTGGGAAGCGAACGCGCGCGGCACGATGGTCGGGCTCACGCGCGGCACCACGCGCGCGCAGCTGGTGCGCGCCACCATCGAAGCGATGGCGTTCAGCACGCAGGAAGTGCTCGCCGCCATGACCGCCGATGCCGGCCTGCGGCTCGCCGCGCTGCAGGTGGACGGCGGCGCCGCGGCCAACGACTGGCTGATGCAGTTTCAGGCCGACGTGTTGAAGGTGCCCGTCGCGCGGCCCGACCTGGTCGAAACCACGGCGCTCGGCGCCGCCGGGCTCGCCGGCCTCGCCGCCGGCGTGTGGCGCTCGCCCCAGGAGTTCCTCGCCGGGCGGCGCTTCACCCGCTTCACGCCGGGGGCGGGCGGCGCCGCGGCCCGCGCCCGCATCCCCGAGTGGCGGCGGGCCGTCGCGACCGCGCTGTTCTGGGCACGGCCTTCACGGTACCTTCACCAAGGCTATTGATATTTGGAGCCGCGGGGACGAAAGGCGGTATAATCACTCATGAATGCCGGAACCAAGTTTGCGATCGGGGCGGGGCTGATCGTGGTATCGGTCGGCTACCTGATGGCCTCGGGTATCAAGGAAACGGGACAATTCTTTCTCACGCCCACCGAGCTGTCGCGCAAGATCGGCGCCGATCCGTCGTTCTACGAGGTCGGCATGAAGGTCGGCGCGCACGTCGTGCCGGGTACGGTGACGCGCGACATGGCGACCCAGACGATGCGATTCCAGATCACCGACGGCAGCGCCAACTACCCGGTGGTCTACCACGGGCTGCCGCCCGACACCTTCACGGACTCGGCCGAGGTCGTGGTCGAAGGACGGCTGCAGAAGGACGGCGTGATCCGCGCGACCAACGTGCTGGCGAAGTGCGGCTCGCGCTACGAAGCCGTCCCCAAAGCCTGAGTGACGGTCCTCGGTAGTCTCGCGCTGTGGGTGGCCCTGCTCCTCGGCATTTGGGGGGCGGTCACGGGTTTCGCGGGCGGCCGTCTCGGGCGTCCCGATCTGCAGGCGTCCTCGCGCCGCGCCGTGTACGCGATGTTCGGCGCGCTGCTCGCGGCCGTCTTCGCGCTCGAGTGGGCGCTCTTCCATCACGACTTCAACGTCGAGTACGTCGCGGCGTACACTAGCCGCAACCTGCCGATCTTTTATACGTGGTCGGCGCTGTACGCCGGGCAGAAGGGCAGCCTGCTGTTCTGGGCCACCGTGCTGTCGCTGTTCGGCTCGCTGGCGCTCGCGCTGACGTCGAGCCGGCATCGCGTGTATCTGCCGTACGTCGGCGCCGTGGTGGCGGTGGTGGCCGCGTTCTTCGTGTCGGTGATGGTGTTCGCCGCGAATCCGTTCGACCGGTTGCCGTACACGCCGGTAGACGGCAGCGGGTTGAACCCGCAGCTCCAGAATCCGGGGATGGTGTTTCACCCCCCGATGCTCTACCTCGGCTACATCTCGATCACCATTCCGTTCGCGTTCGCGGTCGCGGCGCTGCTCACCAAGAAACTCGACGCCGATTGGCTGGTGGCGATCCGCAAGTGGACGCTCTTGTCGTGGCTGTTCCTCTCGATCGGCATCTGCCTCGGCATGTGGTGGGCGTATGTGGAGCTGGGCTGGGGCGGCTACTGGGCGTGGGACCCGGTCGAGAACGCGTCGCTGCTGCCGTGGCTCGCGATGACGGCGTTCCTGCACTCGGTGATGGTCCAGGAAAAGCGCGGCATGCTCAAGAAGTGGAATCTGGGATTGATCATCGGCGCGTGGCTCTTGTCGATCTTCGGCACGTTCATCACCCGCTCCGGCGTGATCGCGAGCGTGCACTCGTTCACGCAATCGAACGTCGGGTATTTCTTCCTTGCCTTCCTGGTGCTGTCGGCGGCGGCGACGATCTTCCTCTATGTGAAGCGGCTGCCGCTGCTCGAGGCCGAGGCGCGGCTCGAATCGGTGATGAGCCGCGAAGCGAGTTTCCTGGTCAATAACCTGCTGTTCATCGGCATCGCCTTCTCGGTGTTGTGGGGGACGCTGTTCCCGATTCTCTCCGAGGCCGTGACGGGCACCAAGATCACGGTGGGGCCGCCCTTCTTCAATCGGGTGAACATTCCCCTGGGGCTGCTGCTGCTGGCCCTCACCGGCATCGGACCGCTGATCGCCTGGCGCCGCGCGTCCACCCCCAACCTGCAGCGGCAGTTCGCCGTGCCGGCGACGACGGGCGTGCTGCTGTTCTTGATCTTGCTGGTGGCGGGGATGCGGGACGCCGGCGCGTTGATGGCGATTGGGCTGGGCGGCTTCGTGTTCGCCACCGTGGTGCAGGAGTTCGCGCGCGGCACGAGCGCGCGGCACCGCCAGTACGGCGAGCCGTACTGGCTCGCGCTGGGCCGGCTGGTGGGGCGCAATCGCCGCCGCTACGGCGGCTATATCGTGCACACGGGGATGGTGATTCTGTTCATCGCGTTCGCCGGGATGGCGTTCAAGACCGAGACCGAGGCGACGCTGCGTCCCGGCCAGTCGGCGACGCTGCGGAGTCCCTACGGCTACACGTACACGTTCACCCACCTCGGCATCTCGCAGTACGACGCGCTGAATCGCCAGGTCACGGCGGCCACGATCGAAGTGCGCCGCAACGGGCAGCGCATCGGCATTCTGCGCACGGAGAAGCGGCAACACGTCGATGCGTTCGGCCGGCCCACGTTCCAGCCGTCGACCGAAGTGGGGATCATGAGCGGCCTGCGCGAGGACCTGTACGTCGTCCTCGCCGGCATCGTGAACGGCACCGAGCAAGCCGTGTTCCGCTTCACGATCAATCCGCTGGTGTGGTGGGTGTGGTACGGCGGCATGGTCGTGGCGTTCGGCGGCCTGCTGGTCATGTGGCCGGGCGGCGCCGGGCCGGCCGTGAAACGGCAGGCGGGGTACGCGGTGAAGCTGGTGGCGGCGAAATGACGATCGATCGCCGCGAGTTTCTGGCGTCGCTGTTCGGAGCGCTCGCCGTGCTGCCGCTGGCGCAGTC
The DNA here is from genome assembly GCA_035576905.1 of Gemmatimonadales bacterium. GTDB lineage: Bacteria > Gemmatimonadota > Gemmatimonadetes > Gemmatimonadales > GWC2-71-9 > DATLWA01. The sequence goes on along the minus strand of DATLWA010000072.1, from coordinate 12,174 downwards.
GCCACAGGACTCGCTCCCGGGCGGCGGCCCCGCGGGACGCGTGTGGGATCCGCAGCGGGCGGGGCGGGGAGTGGACACCGTCACCGCGGGCGACAACAATCTCGCGATCCAGAAGATCGAAAAGCAGCTCAAGTGCACCTGCGGCTGCGGGCTCGACGTCTACACGTGCCGCACGACCGATTTCACGTGTGCGGTGAGCCCCGCGATGCACAAGCAGGTGCTGGCGCTCGCCGCAGCGGGGTTGAGCGGCCCGCAGATCATCGCGGCCTTTGTGCGGGAGAATGGGCCCGCCGTCCTGATGGAGCCCCCGAAACACGGCTTCAACCTCGCCGGCTACTTCGTGCCGGGCGCCGCGATTCTCACGGCGGGAGTGGTGCTGTTCCTCACGCTGCGGCGCTGGGCGGCCAGCGCCCCGCCCGCGCCCACGAGCCCCGCGCCCAGCGGCGCATCGGCCGGCGAGCTCGAGCGCCTGCAGCGCGCGCTCGACGACTTCGAGGCATGACCGGCGTGCTCGAGCTGGTGGCGGGCGTCCTGCTCGCGGCGGGCGCCGTGTTGTTCGTGCTGCGGCCGATTCTGCAGCCGGCGTGGGCGGCGTCGCTGGAAGCGGCCGCGGCCGACGACGGCGAGGACTATGGGGAAGACGTCTCGCCCACCGCGGTGGCGCTGCGCGCCCTCAAGGAAATCGAATTCGATCGCGCGACGGGCAAGCTCTCCGACGGCGACTACGAGTCCCTGAAGGCCCGCTACACGGCGGAGGCGGTGGCCGTGATGCGGGAAGAAGCGGGCGAATCTCCCACGCCTGCCCGCTCCGCTCCCCGCTCCCCGCCTGTCCTTTCAGGGCTTCCCGTTGCAACGTGTCCCGTGCACGGGGCTCCCCAGGAGCCCGGCGCGGAGTTCTGCTCGGCGTGCGGGCGGCGGCTGCAGGCGGCCAGCGGGTTTTGCGGTCGCTGCGGTGCACCGTTGGAGCGCGACGCCCAGTTCTGCCATCGCTGCGGCAGCCGCGTGGCCGCGTAACGATCTCACTCCTTAACAACTGTCGTAGGGCGCGGTCTCTCCTGGCGATGACGCGGATCGGTTCCGCGTAACCGTCGACCCAGGAGTGGAGACCATGCGTACACACGTGCTGACTGCGGTGCCGGCGACGCTCGCCATCCTCGCGCTGGCGGCGTGCAACGACGCCACGACGCCGCTGACCCAACAGGACCAAGTGCTCGCCGCCGCCCGCGATCAGCTGGGCGGCATGATGGACACCACGTTCGGCCAGAGCGGCGTCGCGGCGACCATGTCCGTCACTGGCGGTGTGATGTCCGTCGATTCCGTGAGCGCGCCGGGCTTTTGGGGCCGGCTGCGCGTCGTGGCCGGCGGGCCGCGGCCCGTGATCCATCGTGACGTGACCATCCAGGGCGACAGCGCCTGGGTGACCCAGACCGTCAGCTACCAGGGCGTGTTCCTGGTCGATACCAGCGCCGATACGATGTTCAATCCCAGCTCGAAGCCGCTGGCCGACGGCCACACGCAGTCCGCCGTCCTGGTGCGCGATCCGGCCCGGCCGCGCGGCTGGCGCGTCGTCGCGGTGACGATCCAGAACTGGCAGAATACCGACGTGAGCCGCCGCACCGTGACGGTGGACAGCGTTGCGGTGTACGTGAACGGCGTCCTCAAGCTCACCGTGACCAACCCCGATTCGTTGTATGACGTGGCCAACCGCATCCCGCGCCTCTTCGTCGGCGATACGGTGAAGATCGTCGCGGGCGTGACGAACACGACGGGCGGCGGGTTGGCGCCGGCGACGTTCGTGTTCCTGCACGTGCGGCACATGGATGTGGCGGACGTGACGTGGCGGCGCGTGCGCATGAAGGATAACGGCGACGGCACGTACCAGCGCGCGTTCATCGTGCGGCGCACCGGCGCCGATCGGTTCGTGGTGGACGCGCTCGACGCGGCGACGCTCGCCTTCGGCACGGCGGACAACTATCGCGCCAGCGAGTGGGGGATTCCGTACAGAATCGAATAACTGCGTGAGACGTGTGGTGTGAGAGGTGAGAGGTGAGTGGTGATGGAGTTACCGCTCACCTCTCACTTCTCACTTCTCACGGTCTATCTGTTCCAGCACTTCCCGCAGCGACTCACGAATCGTCGGCATCCGCTCCCGCAGCGCGTCGGCGTTGCCGGCGCGGCCCGCTTCCTCGGCTTGCCGCAACAATTCCGCGAGCGGCCGGGCGCGGATCGCGCCGGCGCCCGCCTTGAACGTGTGCGCGGCGCGCGCGGCGGCGGCCGCGTCGCCCGCCGCCACGGCCACCGCCAACACCTCGAGCTGCTCCGGGGCCGACGTCACGAACGTCGCGAGCACCCCCGCGACCGCGTCCTCCGCGCCCGCTTCGCGCAGCTCGCGTCGGAAGCCCTCCAGATCGACCGCGCCCCCGGGCGGCGCCGGCTCGGCGCTCACGTCGGCGCGCGACTCGCCGCCGGCCTCGACCAGCGCGAACAGCTCGTGCGCCTTGAAGGGTTTCGAGAGATAGCCGCTCATCCCCGCCGCGATGCACTTGTCGCGCTCCCCGGCCAGCGCGTGCGCCGTGAGCGCGTAGATCGGGAGCCCGCGGCCCTTCGGCAGCGCGCGGATCGCCGCGGTCGCCGCGAAGCCGTCCAGGACCGGCATCTGCACGTCCATCAGGACCAGGTCGTAGTCGTTGCGGGTGACGGCGTGCACGGCCGCCTGGCCGTCGCCCACGATGTCCACGGTGTGGCCGCGCTTGCGCAGCATGGTCGCGGCGACTTCCTGATTGACCGGGTTGTCCTCGGCGAGCAGCACGCGGAGATGGCGGCGCGCCTCCTCGATGGTGTGGCGGGTGATCACGGGGCCACGACCATCGGGCGGCAGGGTGGCGCCCAGCACCGCGGCGATGCCCATCACCAGTTCGGCGCGCGAGATCGGCTTGGTGAGATAGGCCTGGATGCCGAGGTCGCGGCAGCGCTGCGCGTCGCCCTTCTGGCCCATCGACGTGAGCATCAGCAAGCGCGTGCTGCCGTGCTGGCGGTCGCGACGCACCGTCTCCGCCAGCTCGAAGCCGTCGCGGTCGGGCATCTGGCCGTCGATGATCGCGAGGTTGTAGGGCTCGCCGGCGAGCCGGGCGCGGTGCAAGGCGCCCAGCCCCGCGTCCGCGGTCGGCGCCTCATCCACTGTGGCTCCCGCCCCCGCCAGCATCTCGCGCACGATGCGGCGGTTGGTCGTGTTGTCGTCCACCACCAGGACGCGCGTGCCCCGCAGCTCGGCGGGCGGCGGCAGCGTGTGCAGCAGGGCCGCCTCCAGGGGGAAGTGCAACACGAACGAGAAGTCGCTGCCGCGGCCGACCGCGCTCTCCACGTGCAGCTCGCCGCCCATGATCGTCACCAGCCGTCGCACGATGGCGAGGCCCAGGCCGGTGCCGCCGTAGCGGCGCGTGGTGGACGCGTCCGCCTGGCGGAACTGCTCGAAGATCACGTCGAGCTTGTCCGCGGGGATGCCGATCCCGGTGTCGCGAACGGAGAACTGCACGGTCGCGAGCCCGCCCTGGATCGCCGTCAGCCGCACGGTGACGACCACCTCGCCGCGCTCGGTGAACTTGAGCGCGTTGCCGAGCAGGTTGGTGAGGATCTGGCGCAGCCGGCCGGGATCGCCGCGCACGGTGCGAGGGACGTCGGCGCGCACGTCGCACAGCAGCTCCACGGGGCGTTGCGAGCCGCGACCGGCGAGCAGGCGGGCGGTGGTGTCCACGAGGCCCGGCAGATCGAACGGAATCGACTCGAGCTCGAGGCTGCCGCTTTCGATCTTCGAGATGTCGAGAATGTCGTTGATGATGGCGAGCAGGCTCTCGGCCGAGGACTGAATCAGCCGCAGCGAGCGGCGTTGGTCATTGCTGACCTCGCCGTCGAGCAACAGCTCCGTCATCCCCATCACCGCGTTCATGGGGGTGCGGATCTCGTGGCTCATGTTGGCGAGGAACTGCGACCGGGCCTCCGCGGCGCGCTCGGCGGCCATCCGCGCCTCCAGAGCCTCCCGCGTGCTGGTGCGGGCTTCGCGCTCGGCCCGCAGCCGCTCGGTGATTTCGACGCGGCCGAAATAGTACAACGCCATCAGCGTGATCAGCACGACGACGAGCGCCGCGACCGAGACGACAAAGGCATTGCGCTCGCTCGCTCGGAACCGCTGGCTGCGCGCCACCAGCAGCTGGGTCTCGTCGGCATGCATCGTCGCCACGATGCGCCGCACCTGGTCCATCGCGCGCTTGCCGGCCCCGGCCTTGACCATCGCGAGCGCGGCGGCCTGCTGGCCGGCTCGCTGCAGCGTCACGACACGGTCGAGGATGCCGAGCCGTTCCGCCAGCGCGTTCTCGAGCGCCGGCACGCGGGCGTGCTCGACCGGATTGTCGGCCGTGAGCACGCGCAGGCGGGCCAGCAGCGGCGACACGAGCCGCAACGCGTCGTTGTAGGTGCGGAGATAACTCGTATCGCCCGTGATGAGGTAGCCGCGCTCTCCCAGCTCCGCGTCCTTCGCTACGCTGAGGATGTCGTCGAGCCCGTCGATCACATCGTAGGTGTGCTGCACCCAGCGATTGTCCTGGACGTAGCGCGTGGTGCCGCGGTACCAGGTCGCACCCACCGCGGCGAGGACCGTCACGACCACCGCGAACCCGATCTTGACCTGGCGCGCTAAGCGCTCGGCTTGCTGCAGGCCGGGACTCGGCATCGAATCAGGGAGGGGTGGCGCTCAACGAATCGTGGGTGACCAGGCCGACGGGCACGTGGATCACCGGCGCGACCGCCTCGCCGTGCAGCCGCGCGACGATCGTCTCGATGGTGCGGCGCCCGATGGTCACGGGGTCCTGCACCGCGTCGGCGGCGAGCGCCGTGTTGCGCGCGATGGCGGTGCGCGCCTCGGGGGTCGCGTCGTAGCCCACGACGAAGATGCCGCTCTTGCCGGCCGCCTGGATCGCCGCGAGCGCGCCGAGCGCGCACTCGTCGTTCGTGCCGAACACGGCGTCGATCCGCTGATCGGTGGCGAGCAGGTTGTCCATTTTCTCCTTCGCCAGATCGCGCTTGCCGAGATCCACCACGGGCTGCGCCAGAATACGGATGTTGGGGTAGGCGGCGAGCGCCGTCTTGAAGCCGGCCACGCGGTCGCGCACGCTCGCGACGGTCGGCTGGTCGAGGATCACGACGTTGCCGCCGCCGCCGAGCCGCCGCGCCACGTACTCGCCCAGGAGCTGGCCGCCCTGGCGGTTGTCGCTGGCGACGTGCGAGACGACGGTGCCGCCGTCGGCCGCGATATCGGCGGTGAACACGGGAATGCCGGCGCGGTTCGCCTCTTCGATGGCGCTGGCGATGCCGCTCGAGTTGACGGGCGCGATGACGATCGCGTCCATGCGCTGCGTGATGAAGTTCTCGACCTGCGCGGTCTGGCGCGCCAGATCGCCTTCGCCCGCGACGATCTTGAGGTCGACGCCGAGGCTGTCGGCGGCCTGCTGCATGCCGCGGCGCAGGTTCTGGTAGAACACGTGCGTCTCGGTGAGCAGCGTGACGCCCACCTGTGGGCGCGACGACCGCTTGCGGCCGCAGCCGGCCAGCACCGCAACGAGGGACAGCACCACGAACAGGGGCTTACGCATGGCTTCGGGCTCCGCGTGCGCGCTTGGTCCAGACGTCGAACAACACCGCCAACAGGATGATGACGCCTTTCGCGATCTCCTGCCAGAAGGACTGCACGCCGACGAGATCGAGGGCGTTATTGAGGACGCCGATGAACAGCGCGCCCACGAGCGCGCCCCAGGCCGTGCCGACGCCGCCCAAGAGCGACGCGCCGCCGATCACGGCCGCGGCGATCGCGTTGAGCTCGTACAGCAGGCCCGCATCCGGCCCGGCCGAGCGCAGCTGTCCGGTGAGCAGCACCGCCGCGACGCCGCCGCACAGGCCGCAGATCGCGTACGCGCCGAGCTTCACGGCCGCGACCGGCACACCGGAAAGGCGCGCCGCTTCTTCGTTGCCGCCGACGGCGTAGAGGTAGCGGCCGAAGCGGGTGCGGCCCAGCACGAAGGCGCCCGCGGCGACCAGTGCCAACATGATCAGGGCGGGCACGGGGAAACCGCGCGCCAGACCGGGCAGCGGGATGCGGCCGCCGCCCACAGCGTGCAGCGCGTCCAACGCGCGCGCCTTGGTGGCGAACAGCGGATCATCCGCGGCAGGGAAGCCGATCGGCACGCCGCCCGTGAACAGGCGCGCGGCGCCGCGGGCGATGGTCATCGTCGCGAGCGTCACGATGAACGGCGCGATGCGCAGCCCGGCCGTCGCCGCGCCGTTGGCCGCGCCGACGGCGGCGCCCGTGCCCAGCGCCACGCCGACCGCCAGGATCGTGGCACCGGCGACGCCCAAGGCGCTCAATGCGCCGGAGCCCGTGAGCGCCGCCGCGGCGAGCACGCCCGCGAGACCCACCACCGAGCCCACCGACAAATCGATGCCGCCCGTCACGATGACGAACGTGAGCCCCAAGGCGAGAATGCCGTTCACCGAGACGTGCAGCAGGATGGTCGACAGATTCTCGAGCCCGAAAAACCCGGGCACGAAGACGCCCGCGACCAGCGCCAGCATGGCGAGCGCCGCCCCCACGCCGTAGCGGGCGAACCAGTCGCGCGCGCGGCTCGGCGCGCTCATACGGCGAACGCGTGCGCCATCACCTGCTCGGCGCTCAGCGTGGCTCCGGCGAGCTCGGTCACCACCCGGCCCTCACGCATCACCAGCACGCGATCCGCGAGCGCCAGCAGCTCCGGCAGCTCGGACGAGATCACGAGCACCGCCTTGCCGGCGTCCGCCAGGGCGCGGATCTGGCGATGCAGGTCCGTCTTGGCGCCCACATCCACGCCGCGGGTCGGCTCGTCGAACAACACGACCGCCGCATCGGTGAGCAGCCATTTCGCGAGCACCACTTTCTGCTGGTTCCCGCCCGACAGCGTATGCGTCGGGCGCTCCGGATCGGGCGGCCGCAGATCCACGCCGGCGACCGCGCGTTGTGCCGCCGCGGCTTCGGCGGCCGCGCGCACCCGGCCCGCGCGGGTGAAGCGGTGCAGGACCGGGAGGGTGACGTTCTCACGCACCCGCATCCCCAGCACGAGGCCGTCGTGTTTGCGATCCTCCGGCAGGTAGACGACCCCCCGCGCGATCGCGTCGCGCGGATTGCGCGGCCGGTAGGCGCGGCCGCCGAGACGCACGGTGCCGGAATCCCAGGGCTCGAGTCCCGCGATCGCTCGCGCGAGGGGCGTGCGGCCGGCGCCGATCAGCCCGGCGAGCCCCACGATCTCGCCGCGGGCGAGCGTTAGCGACACGTCGCGAAACGCGGTCCCCTGGCTGAGCCCCGCGACCTCGAGGAGCGGGGTGGTCTCGGGCGGGCGGGCCGGCGGACGCCGCTCGTACGCGACGTCGCGTCCCACCATCCGCCGCACCAGCGCCGCCTCGTCGAGGCCCGCGGCGGGCCCCACCCAGACGCGGTGGCCGTCGCGCAGCACCGTGACCGTGTTGGCCACGCGGCGCACCTCGTCGAGGCGGTGCGACACGAAGATCACGCTGATGCCGGTCTCGCGCAGGCGCTCGATCTGGGCCACGAGGTGCGCCACCTCGTGCGCCGTGAGCGCCGCCGTGGGCTCATCCATCGCGACGAGCCGCGCGTCGCGCACCAGGGCGCGGGCCAGCTCCACCAGCTGCTGGCGCGCCACCGACAGTCGGCCCACCGGCTCGCGGGGATCGATGAACAGCCCCAGCTCGTGCAGCGCCTCTGCCGCGCACTCCGTCATGTGCGCCTGGTCGAGTACGCCGCGGCGCGTCGGTTCGATGCCCAGGAAGATGTTGGCGTCAGCCCCGAGGTTGGGGATGAGCGCCAGCTCCTGATAGATGACGGTGATGCCGCGGCGCAGCGCGTCGCGCGGCGAGGTGAAGTGGACCGGTGCGCCGTCCCAGCGGATGGTCCCCGCATCGGGTGTGTCCGCGCCGGCGATCAGGCGTAGCAGCGTCGACTTGCCGGCGCCGTTCTCACCGACGACCGCGTGCACGGTGCCGGCCGCGACGTCGAAGTCGACGCCGTCGAGGGCGGTGACGCCCGGATAGTGCTTGGTGACGCCCTGCAGCTCGAGCAAGCTCACGGCGCAGCAATGTAACACGCCCTTGCGTTCGGGCGCCTGTGCGTCTATCCCTTGCGTCACCTCGACCAGGAGGAACCTCTTGTCCCGGATGTTTTCGATGTGCGGCGCGGCGCTGCTGGCGCTCGCCGTGCTCGTTCCCAGCGCCCAGGCGCAACGCCGCGGTCGCCGCGCTGCAGCCGCCGGCGGCGCGCCGCCCCCGGCGGTGGGCGCGCGCATCGGTTACGACTTCGATGCCAACGAGCTGTTCGTAGGCGGGCAGTTCGAGTTTCCCGTCGCGCGCCGTTTGCGCCTCGTGCCGTCGCTCGAGGTGTACCCGGGCGTGAGTGGCACGCCCTACCGCGCCAACATCGACCTCAAGGTGCATCCTGCCACGCGGTACGGATTCTTCTATTTCGGCGGCGGGCTCGCGATTCTGCACGCCGCAGGCAACAGCGACACGGGCGTGAACGGCTTCGCGGGTTGGGAGGGGCGGCGCCTACGGCCGTTCCGGCCGTTTATCGAAGGTAAGCTGGTCTTCGCCAACAACACGTCGTTCAATCTGCTGGGTGGGATCAACTTCCCGCTCTAGAACTCGAATTGCTCCATCCGGCGCAAGCCGACGATGAGTGGGATCACGGTCGCCGTCGCGCAGATCAGGCCGGCGACCGTGAACCACGTGATCATCCAGGCATCGATCACCACCGGCCGCCCGTCGTACACGGCGCGCACATACTGATAGACCGCCTGCCACAGCACGAAGATCACCGCCCCCAGCAACGCGACCGTCGACATCATGAAGACGAGGCCGCCGAACGACGTCGGGATCTGCGCCGCGTTCTCGGTCTCGAACTGCGGATACACGGCGCCGAATCCCAGCGCCATCGCCGAGATGGCGAGCGTGAGGGCGAACATCGCGGTCATGCTCACGATCATCATGAACGGCGACACCTTGAGCAGCACGTTGGTCAGCCCCGTCAGCAGCATCGCGAGCACGAGCAGGGGCATCGTGCCGACCCAGTACTTGGACCAGAGCAGGGCGCGCAGGTCGAGTGGGCTCGAGCGCAACAGCCACATCTGCCGCCCCTCGAGCGACACTGCCGGGAAGATGAAGCGCGCCGCGATCGACGCGAGCACGAAGCCCGCCAGTCCCAGGTTCAGGAACGATACCAGCGTGACCTGGAAGAATCCGACCTGCTCGCCGCGGTGCAGGGGCAGCGCCTTGATGTTGAAGATGTAGACGACGACCAGGACCGCGAGCAGGATCAACTGGCTCCACTGCGTGGTGTCACGGAAGAACAGCTTGATGTCCTTCAGCACGAACTCGCGCTTCGCCACGGGCAGCGGATGCAGCAACCGGCCCATCGTCCAGCGCCACAACCCCCCGCGAATGAACCGCTCGGCGCCCTCCTGCGCCTTGGTGAACCCCTGGGCGAACAGGGCGGCATGCAACATCGCGCCCAACGCCACGAAGCCCGCGGCCGTGGTCCACAGCAGGACCAGCGGCAGCGGATCGGGCGCGTGGCGCAGGTAGCTCATGATGCCGTTGGTCGCCCACTCGCTCGGCAGGAACGGTGAGGTGGGCGTCCGCAATACCGCGATGAAGTCGAGCAGGTTGCGGAAGCCTTCGGGCCGCGCCAGGCGCTCGGGCCGGATGATCCGGAACAGCATGATCACGCCGCCGGCCGCGCCCAGGGCGATGAGCGACAGCAGATCGCGCGTGCGCCGCGCGGGGAAGATGTTGACCAGGATGAGCGTGAGCGCCGAGCCGATCACCGCGGGCAGCACCAGGAGCGGCAGGATCGTGACCACCGCATACAGCGGGAACAGCAAGCCGCCGTGATAGATCGCGCCGTAGGCCGCGAAGATCGGGACGGCCATCAGCGCGACCATCCAGGACGAATGCACCAGCGTCTCGCCCAGCTTGGCGAGATAGAGCCGCAGCCAATCGACCGGCGCGGACACGAGCAAATCCAGGTCTTTCGCGAGGAAGAAGCTCGACAGGGCGGTGATGACGTTCGACAGAATCAGAATCGAAATGAACGACAGCAGCATCAGTCCCAGCAGCTTGCCCGCGAGCAGCGGACCCAGGTCCTCGACGCCGCGGAAGTATTTCAGCACGAAGTAGAGAATGCCGAACACCGCCGACCAGAACCCCAGGCCCACCACCGACAGGATGGCGAGCTTCACGCCGCCGCCCGAACGCTCCTCGCGCAGCCGCTGCAGCGCGGTGCGCCACTTCGGCTGCAGCACGTGCGTGAGCGACGGCTGCTTCACCGCGGGTCTCCCAACACCGCCGCCAGCTCGCGTTCGTGTACGCCACCTGTGAGCTTGAGGAACAGCTCCTCCAGGCCCACGTCGCCCGAGGCGGTCTGTTGCCGCAGGTCCGCCATGGTGCCGCTCGCCGCGATCTTGCCGTGCTGCATGATGGCGATGCGGTCGCACATCGCTTCCGCGACTTCCAGCGTGTGCGTGCTCATCAGAATGGTGTTGCCGCGCCCCACGAACTGCCGGAAGATGTCCTTGAGCAGCCGCGCCGCCTTGGGATCGAGTCCCACCATCGGCTCGTCCACCACGATCACCTCCGGCCGGTGGATCAGCGCGCTCGAGATGATGATTTTCTGCCGCATCCCGTGGCTGTACGCCTCGATCAGCTCGTCCTTCCAGCTCGTCAGCTCGAACACTTCGAGCAGCTCGGCCATGCGGCGGTCGATGATCTCGCCTTCCTGGCCGTATAAGCCCGCCACGAATCGCAGGAACTCGGCGCCGGTGAGCTTTTCGTAGACGAACGGCCGGTCGGGAATGAAGCCGAGGCGTTGCTTGGCGACGAGCGGCGTCTTGTGGATGTCGTCGCCGCCCACCAACACGCGGCCGTCGCTGGGCCGGAGGATGCCGGCGATCATGCGCAACGTGGTGGTCTTGCCCGCGCCGTTCGGGCCGAGGAAGCCGTACAGCACGCCCTTGGGGATGTCGAGCGTGATGTCGTCGACGGCCACGAAGCTGCCGTAGAGCTTGGTCAGGTTTTCCAGCCGGATCATAACGCCTCGAGTCTGAGCTTCCCGATGAGTCGCACCAGCTCCAGCTGGCTCGCGAACCCGCCGATCGCGAACCGCAGGTGCGCCGCGTCGGCCGGGAACTGGCTGAGCGTCGGGTCCACGGGCACCCAGTCGCCGAGGTAGACCTCGGGCCAGGCGTGATAGTAGAAGCGGCCGCGCGCGGCGAGCAATCCCGCCACGGGGCGGGACGGAATCCCGGCGGCGCGCGCCAGCGCCACGTACAAGACCGTCCGCTCGTTGCAATCGCCGCGGCGGGCCGCGAGGACGTTGAGCGCGCTCGCCAGACCGGCGGCCGGCGCGGGCGCGATGTTCTGCGCCACCCAACGTGCCAACAGCCGCGCCACCACCGCGGGATCCCGCTCGTCGCCCGCGATCCGCCGGGCCAGCGTCCGGATGCGGACGTCGGTGCGCTGGATCAGCGGCTCGACCATCAGAAACTGCTGCAGCGCCGAGTCGCGCGCCGGGCGCTGATAGCCGGCGCGCAGGGCCGCCCCCGCCGCCCGGCGCACGATCAGCGTGTCGCCCGCGAGCGACTGGCCGCCTCCCGCGAGGTCGAGCCCGGCGGCATCGACGCCGGTGAGACGCACGCGCAGGGAATCCCGGCCCGGTCCCGGATCGGGCTGGGTGCGGGCCGCGAGCAATGTCAGCGGGATCACGTCACCGGGGCGGGGCGTCGCGGTCGCCCGCGCCAGGCGGAGCGTGTCGCGGTGACGGAAATTCTCGTACGCGATTTCGAACGCCGTGCGCTCGACGGTGAAGCCCCCGGGCGTCCAGGCGCGCACGACGTGTCCCTGCGCGTCGATCCAGGCGCTCGACGCGCTGCCGCCGGCCCGCTGGTCGAGGCGGAAGGCCTGCAGCGTGTCGTAGTGGACGGGTACCCACGCCATCGCCGTCGAATCGTAGTCGGCGCTGTCGGCCACGACGAGCGTCGATTCCGCCGCCACGGTCACGCTCACGTCGCGCTCGGCCAGGAGCAGCGGATC
>DATLWA010000071.1:0-13818 GCA_035576905.1 Gemmatimonadales bacterium | reverse complement strand
CTCTTCGGCGGCGCTCGCGGCGCGCTGCGTGACTTCGTCCACGCTCGCCAGCGCGCGGTTGATCTGCGACACGCCCGCGGCCTGTTCGCTCGACGCGGCGGCCACTTCCTGCACCAAGTCGGCGGTGCGGCGAATCGCCGGCACCAGCTGCGTGAGCAGCGTGCCCGACCGTTCCGCCACCTGTACGCTCGACGACGTGACGCCGCCGATTTGCTTGGCCGCCGTCTGGCTGCGCTCGGCGAGCTTGCGGACCTCGGTGGCGACCACGGCGAAGCCCTTGCCGTGCTCGCCGGCGCGCGCCGCCTCGATGGCGGCGTTGAGTGCGAGCAGGTTGGTCTGATACGCAATCTCTTCGATGATCGAGATCTGCTCGGCGATGACGCGCATCGCGTCGACGGTGTCCCGCACGGCGGTGGCGCTGCCTTCGGCGTCACGCGCGCCGCGCACGGCGGTCTGCTCCGTTTCGCGGCTGTTCGCCGCGTTGCGGGTGATCGAGGCGCTCATCTGCTCCAGGCTGGACGTGGTCTCTTCGACCGCGGCCGCCTGCTCGCTCGTACCCTGCGACAGCGCCTGCGACGTGGCGGAGATCTGGACAGACGCCGCCGTCAGCGCGCCGGCACCCGACTTGACTTCGCCGATCACGTGCGACAGCCGCTCCAGCATCTGCGCCAGCGCGTTGCCGAGCGTGTCGCGCGGCGAGCGGGGCTGCACGGCGACGGTGAGGTCGCCCGCGGCCACGCGGGCCGCGGCGTCAGCCATCGCCGCCGTCGAACGGACCACGCTGCCGAGCGAGCTCAGCAGCTGGCCGACTTCGTCGCGCGAGTTGGCCGTGATGGCGAGCGACGTATCGCCCTCCGCCAGACGCTCGGCCACGGCGACGGCACGCGCCAGCGGGCGCACCAGCCCGCGGGCGATCAACAGGGAGAACAGCGCCAGCAGGGCCAGCGCGAACAGCGTAACCACCGCCGTCCAGCGCACCGCCTGCGCGGAGCGCTCGCGCGCGCCGGCGAATGCCGCCGCCGCGTTCGCCTGGTCGCGGGACACGGCGGAGTCGAGCCGGGCGTGCAGCCCGGCATAGCCCGCCCGCAGCTGCTCCAGCGAGCCGGCGACGTCCGCCGCCGTGTCGCCCGCCACGAGCCGCGCCGTCGTGCCGCGCGCCATCTGGTAGTACGCGTCGAACTGCGCCTGCAGCCCCTCGAGATCACCGCGCTGCAACACCGGGTTGCTGCGCGCCGCCGCGAGCCGTCCGCGGAACGTGCTCGCCAGCGAGTCGGCGCCGCTCAAGGCGTCGCCGTCGCTCGCGGCGGCCGCGTCCTGCAGCGTGCGCTGCAGGGCGACCAGGTCCGCCTGCAGCGCGTGGCGCAGCTCGACCGCGGGGTAGTAGCCCCGCTCGATCTGCGTCAGCGTGCGGACATTGCGTCCGCCCAGCGCCGCGCCCAACGCCAGCACCAACCCCAGCGCCGCCGCCGCGAGGGCGGGCAGCAGCCAGATGCGGTGCGCGAACTTCCAGTTCGAGAGCATGTTAGCGGTTGATGATGACGACTTTGACTTCGGGAACGAGCGCCGCGCCCGCCGAGACGTAGCCGACGGCGGTCGGGTTGCGGCGCACGAAGTCGATCACTTCCGCGTCGGAGCCCAGGACCAGCGGCGGCACCGCTTTGCCGGTGAACACCTGCTGGCGCCAGAAGGCGTCGAGCGCCTGCTCATTCTTCTGATGGATCTCGCGCAGGAATGCGGCCCGCGCGGGCGCATGCTGGTTCTGATCCACCGGCAGCACCGCCTGCCCGTTGTACCACGTCGGTGTCTTGCGCAGGAACAGCCGCGAGACGTCGTCGGGCGTGAGCATGCCCACGGGGTTGTCGGCGTTGACGATGACCTTGAACTCCTTGGGCTGCGCGCCGGGCTGTTGGGCCGCGGCGGGCAGGGACAGCGCGATCAGCGCGACGCGCGTGAGCGCGGCGAATAGGGTTCTCATGTTCACTCCGCTGGAGAAACGGTGGCGGCGGCGTCGACGGACGGCGCCGCGTCCGGCGCCGGGAGATGGATGTCTCCCAGCAGCCGGTCGATGTCGAGCATCAGGACGAACTTCTTCGCGTCGAGCTTGCCCATGCCCGTGAGGTAATCCACGCGCACGCGGCTGCCGAATGCGGGCGGCGGCTCGACGGCGTCCGGGCCGAGGTCGATCACCTGGCTCACGGCGTCGGCCAGCACGCCCATGACCAGGTCCTGCTCGTCCACGCGCGCTTCGACGATCACAATGCAGGAGCGCTTGGTGACGACGGTGGCCGGGAGGCCGAACAACAGCCCCAGGTCCACCACCGGCACGACGCTGCCGCGCAGGTTGATGACCCCGCGCACCGTCGCCGGTGCGTTGGGCACGCGCGTGATCGTGTCGTACTCGAGAATCTCTTTCACCCGCAGGATGCCGAAGGCGAACTCCTCCCCCGCGAGCTGGAAGGTCAGGTACTGTACCTGACCGGCTGCCGTCTGTACGGCGGTCATGGCTCGGGTCCTTTCTAGAAGCGGGTGAAACCGTTGTCGTCATGCGCCGCGACCAGCTCCGGCTCGCGGTGCTTGACCTTCGTACCGTGCGACGCGGGCGCCGGGCGGTGCTGCGCGGCCGGAGCCGGCGCGGGCCGCGGTGCCGGCTGCTTCGCCGGCGCATCGGCCATGCCCGTCACCCGGAAGAAGGCCATGAGCTGCTGCAGGCTTTCCGCCTGGCTGGCCATTTCTTCGGCCGTCGAGGCGAGCTCTTCCGCCGCCGAGGCGTTGCGCTGCGTGACCTGATCCACGCCCGACAGCGCGCGGTTGATCTGCGACACGCCGGCTGCCTGCTCCGACGACGCCGCGGCCACTTCCTGCACCATGTCGGCCGAGCGGCTGATGGCCGGGACGAGCTCGGCCAGCAGCTGGCCCGAACGCTCCGCCACCTTCACGCTGGATCCCGCGAGGCCGCCGATTTCCTTGGCGGCCGCCTGGCTGCGTTCCGCCAGCTTGCGGACTTCGGTTGCGACGACGGCGAATCCCTTGCCGTGCTCACCGGCGCGCGCCGCTTCGATCGCGGCATTCAGCGCCAGCAGGTTGGTCTGGTAGGCGATCTCTTCGATGATCGAGATTTTCTCGGCGATCGCCCGCATGGCCGTCACGGTCTCCATCACGGCCGCGCCGCTTTCCTGGCCGTCCTTGGCGCCCTTCACGGCCGTCTGCTCCAGCGCGCGGCTGTTGTCCGCGTTCTTGGCGATCGAGGCGGACATCTGCTCGAGGCTCGACGTCGTCTCTTCGACGGCGGCGGCCTGTTCGCTCGTGCCCTGGGACAGCGTCTGCGACGTGGACGACACCTGCGAGGCGGCGGAGCCGAGGGCATTGGCGCCCGAGCGGACTTCGCCGATCACCTGCGACAACTTGGCGATCATGTTCTGCAGCGCCGTGCCCAGCGCGTCCTTGGCGGACTGCGGAATCACGGTGCCCGTGAGGTCGCCCTGCGCGATGCGTACGGCGGCGTCGACCTTCTCTTTGGTTGCGCCGATCATGCGGCTCATGGCATCGAGCAGCTGGCCCATCTCGTCACGCGAGGCGGAGCCGAGCTGCACGTCGACGTCGCCCTCGGCGACGCGATTGGCGGCGCGCACGGCGCGGAGCAACGGCGTGGTGATCGAGCGGCCGATGATCACGCTGAGCGCTACGCCGACGATCAGCGCGATGACCAGCGCGAGTACGGCGATCACGACGGCCGCGCTGATGCGCGCAGCCACCACAGGCGCCGCGGCCAGCATCGCTTTGGAATGCGCCGTGGCGTAATCGTCCGCCGTCTGCTCCAGGCGGTGGATTTCGTCCTTGTACTGCGCGATCGCGGCATTGGCCGCGTCGGGCGTCGTGATCTTGTTCTGCGCGATCAGGCCGTAGACCTGGTTGAAGCCCTGGTCGTAGGTCGTGAAATCGGCGCGCATCGAGCGGATCGCCGCCTTACCGGAGTCCGAGGTCTCGAGACTGTCGAGTGTGGCCAGCTCGCCCATGAGGCGATCGTGCTGGTCACGCCACTTGACCAGGTAGTCGGCCACTTTCGCCGGGGTCGCGATGTTCAAGAAGACGTCCTTCTCGAACCGCCGCATGCCGAGGGTGTTGCCCTTGGCGCGCTGCGAGTGCTCGACGAGCGGCGACTCCACCGTGAGTACTTGCATCGCGAGGCGCGACGCCAGGCGCGTGGCCCGGTAGCCGGAGCCCGCGACGAGCGCTACGAGGATCAAGAGCAGGCCGAAGCCCAGCCCGAGGCGCTTACCGATCGACATGTTCTGCAACATGGTGTTCATCCTTCCTGGTTGATGGCTTCCCGCAGGAGTGCGGGTGTATCGAGAATGAGGGCGACTCGTCCGTCGCCGAGAATCGTGGATCCCGACACGCCGGACAGGCGGTCGAGCATGGTGCCGAGTGACTTGATCACGGCCTGGCTTTCGCCGAACAACGCGTCGACTGCGATGCCGGCGCGCCCGCCGGCGTGCTGCACGACCACGACGTGCTCGCGCACGGGGCGGTCGCCCGGAACTTGAAAACGGTCGCGCAGGCGCAGGTACGGCAGCGGCTGGCCGCGCAGGTTGATCACGCAGCCCGCGGCGCCACCCTGGCGCTCGTCGCGCGGCAGCGCGAGGCATTCCAGCACGCTGTCGAGCGGCAGGATGTAGGTCTCGTCGCCCACGCCGACGCTGAAGCCGTCGATGATGGCGAGCGTGAGCGGCAGGCGGACGGTGAGCGTCGAGCCTTCACCCGTGACGCTCGCGATGTCGATCGTGCCGCGCAGGGCTTCGACGTTCTTGCGCACCACGTCCATGCCCACGCCGCGTCCCGACAGATCGGTGACGCTCTCGGCGGTGGAGAATCCCGGCGCGAAGACGAGCGCCAGCAGATCGGCGTCCGGCAGCAGCTCCGGCGCGGCGGCGACGCCCGTCGAGCGGGCGCGCGCGGCGATGCGCTCGCGGTTGAAGCCGGCGCCGTCGTCCTTGACCTCGATCACGATGAGCCCGCCTTCGTGGGCGGCGCGCAGCGTCAGGCAGCCCTCGGGGGCCTTGCCCAGCGCGGCGCGCAGCTCGGGCGACTCGATGCCGTGGTCGATCGTATTGCGGATCATGTGGGTGAGGGGATCGCGCAGGCGCTGCACGACGCGCGTATCGACTTCGACGTCGTCGCCCTCGATCACCAGGCGCACCGACTTGCCGTGGGCGTGCGCGAGATCGCGCACCACGCGGCCGTATTGCCGGAAGAACGGCCCCACCGGCACCATGCGCGCCTTCGTCACCTGCTCCTGCAGCTCGAGCTGGAGGCGGTCCGCTTCGCGGTGCGCCTCGAGAATCTGAGCGCCCACCTGCGGCGGCAGCGCCGCGAGCTGCTGCGCCACGCGCCCGCGGGCGATGGCGATCTCGCCCGTGAGGTTGAGCATGCGGTCGAGCTTGGCCACGTCCACGCGCAAGGTCCGCGACTCGCCCTCGGCGATCGTGCCCTCACTGCGGGCGGCCGTCGCATCGACGGCGGCGTGCGGCGTGGCGGCCGCATGGGCCGCCGTGCTCAGCGCGTCGCGGACCGCCGCGTGCGCCGGCGTGAAGACTTCGGCGCCGGTTGCGGCGCCGTCCAACAGGGCGCGCAGCACGTCCACGGCCTCGAGCAACAGCGAGATCCGCTCGGCCGTGACGGCAAAGTCCTGCTCACGCAGCCGCTCCAGCAGATCCTCGGCGGCGTGCGCCACTTCGGCGATGCGCGGGAACCCCACCATCGACGCGTCGCCCTTGAGGCTGTGCGCCATGCGGAAAATGCCGTGCAACAGCTCGGCGTCCCCCGGGTTCGCCTCGAGCGTCACCAGGCCCTCTTCGATGGCGCGCAGATGCTCCGCGGCCTCGGCGAGGAACGTCTGGAGCAGGAGCTCGCGATCCTTGTCGGTGAGCTGCACGGTCAGATCTTCCTGACCCACGCGCTGCCATCGCGCGTCTGGAACACCAGTTTGCGTCCCTGCGCGCCGCCCACGTCCTCGGCGACGACGGGAATGCCGGCGTCCTTGAGGACGCTCCGCGCGAGCGCGACGTTCTGCATGCCCAGCGTGTTCTGCGGCGACTGGAATGCGTCGATCACGCTGGCGCCGCCGAACACCTTGGCTTTGAGGCGGGCAGCCTGCCCGCCCAATCCGGCGATCTCATCGAGCAGGTGGCGGATCGCCACGTTGCCGAAGCGCGCGGACGAAATGCCGTTTTCCACGGCCTGCGGCAGCAGGAAGTGGTTGAGGCCGCCCACGCCCGCCTGCGGATCCCACAGGCACACCGAGACGCACGAGCCGAGAATGGTCGTGACGACGCGCGGCTCCGCGGAGGCGAACAGCTGCCCCACGTGCACGTACGCCATGGCCGCGTCGACCGGCGACGGCGCGCCGTCGGTTGCCGGCTCCGCGCCGACCAGGCCCTCGAGGCGCTCGGCGAGGTCGCCGAGGCCGAACAGGACGGGCCGCGTCATACGCGCAGCTCCGCGTTGTACAGTGCGACACCCGCGTGCGCCGACAACAGCGCGAACAGCTGGTGGTCGATCGCCTCGAGGCCGGACTTCTGCGGCAACAGGCGGAAGATCACGATCACGCCCATCGCGCGGCCCTCGACGATCATCGGGACAGAGACCACGGCGTCGGCGAAGTCGCTGCCGGCCGGGTTGCCGATGCTGTCGAGCAGCCGCACGCTGCCGTCGGCGTGCAGGCCGTAAATGCCCATCTCTTCCGAGCCGACCAGATTGGCGACGATCTCCTTGATCGCCGTCAGCACGTCGCCCGGCAGGCGTGCTTCGTGCAACTGCAGCGTCGCGGCCTGCAGCTGGGCCAGCTGGCCCACCCGCTGCTCCGCGGCTGCCTGGCGCTCCGCCAGACGGCGGTTCGCGCTTGCAGCTTGGGCCAGTTCGGCGCGCAACACCTGCTCGCGCTCGGCCTGGCGCTCATTTTCGGCCCGCCACAGGTCGACCTGGGCTTCCAGGCGCTCGATGCGCGTCTCCGCGCTCTCGAGTCTCAGGCTGCCTTCCACGTCAGTTGCCCAGGATGCTGCGCACTTTGGCGAGCAGCACCGCTCCGTCGACCGGCTTGTTGATGTAATCGTTGCAGCCGCACTGGAAGCAGATCTCGATGATCTTCGCTTCGGCGCGGGTGGTGACCATGATCACAGGGATCGTCTTGGTGCCGTCCTGTCGGCGCAACGCGCGCACGGCTTCGAAGCCCGTTTTCCGGGGCATGACGACGTCCATGAGGATGAGGTCGGGCTGCTGCGCCGTCGCGACGTCGATCGCTTCCTGCCCGTCCTGGGCGGTCAGCAGCTCGTAGCCCGCGCCCGCCAGAATCATGCGATGCATGGTCAGGGCGGTCACCGAGTCGTCGGCCAGCAGAATGCGCTTGTGCGTCATCGTGGATCCTTGGTGGTGAATGGTCAGGCGGCGGTTTGCGACTGGCTGCGCGCGATGGGCGTCATGCCTGTGCGGGTCAGCCAGCCGCTCGCCAAGAGCTGGTCGGCCGTCAACGGCGGCGCCAGCAGGTTGCCCTGCGCCAGCTCGATGCCGAAGTCGCGCAACGACTCGAGATCGGCGACATCTTCCACGCCCTCGCCCACCGACCGGGCGCCGAGCTTCCAGCCCAGCTGTGCGATGGAGTCGAGGACGGCGCGGCGGTGCCCGTCCGTATGGGCGCCGTGCACGAAATAGCGATCGATCTTCAGGTACTCAGGCTTCGTATCCAGGATCATGCGGTAGTTCGAATGCCCCAGGCCCACGTCGTCGAGGGCGATGCGCGCGCCCAATCCGCGCAGCGCCTTGAGGGCGTGCTCGAAAGTCACGCCGTCCCAATGCTGCGTGTGTTCCACGATCTCGATCGTGAGACGCGTGGGATGGACGCCATGACGGTCGGCGACGGCGCCGAGGAACGCGGGGAACTCCCGGTCCCGGCCCAGCGTCGATGCGTGCACGTTCAGCGACAGGGCGGGCGAGCCCGGAAGGCGCGCGGCTTCGCGCAGCGCGACCAGAATGCAGGCGCGATCGACCACCGGCTCCACGTGTTTGCGCCGGACATACTCGAACAGCACGTCCGCGCGCTCGGCGTTGGACTGCTTGGGGCCGCGGGTCAGGCATTCGAGGCCGTGCAGGCGCATCGCCCCATTGGCGAGCTCCACCACGGGCTGGAACACCACCGACAGGCCGTCGGCGGCGAGAATGCGATCGAGCAACAGGGTCACGCTGCGCACCCCAGCATCTCTCTGACGACGCGGGCGAGCTCGGGCAGCGGCGCGGATTTGTTCAGGAACGCGTCGGCGCCGCGGCGCAGCGCCTCGTCTTCGATCTCCTGCGTGCCGTAGGCGGTGACCACCACCACCCGCGTACGGGGGCAGCACTCGCGCACCGTGGTCACCAGGTCCAGACCCTCGGTGCTGTGAATGCCGCTCAGCCGCAGATCGGCGAGCACCAGCTGATAATGAATGTTGCCCAGCAGCGCCTGCGCCTCTTCCAGCTCGCGGGCGCAATCCACCGTGCAGCCGATCGCGGTGAGGTACTGCTCCACCGCGAACAGGATTGATTCCTCGTCGTCGACCACCAGGATATGAGCCACCACATCTCCTCAGAAAGCCGTTGGTGTGAAGCGTTGACACCGGTGGGAAACGCAAGCGACGTGCCGCGCGACGGCACGCGCGCAGCACATTGGAAACGCAGCAGTTGTGAGTGTGGCGGGTGAGACGGGAGGTGGCGGAGTCTGGATTCCGGACGGCTGCGTCTAACTCTTGGAAACCTCGATGCCCAGGGCTTTGATCTTCTGATACAGCGTGCTGCGGGGGATGTCGAGGCGCGCGGCCGCATCGGCCACGCGGCCGCCGGTGTCGCGCAGCACGCGCTCGATGTGGCGCCGCTCCAGCTCGGCGAGCGTGAGCGCGGCGTCGTTGTCTCCGCCCGGCGCGGCGGCGCTCGCGGCAGCCGCCAGCGCGTCGAAGTGCAGGTCGCCCGGCCCCACCACGGGCCCGGACGTCAGCAGGACGGCCCGCTCCAGCACGTTGCGCAGCTCGCGGACGTTGCCGGGCCAGGGATACGCCTGCAGGGTGGTGATCGCGGCAGCACTGAGCGCGGCGGAGCGGCGTCCCCGATCCAGCGCCAGCCGGTCCAACAGGTCATTGGCCAGGTCGGGGATGTCTTCACGCCGCTCGCGCAGCGGCGGCACGCGCAGCACCAGGGTGCTGATGCGGAAGTAGAGATCGCTGCGGAATTTCTGCTCCTGCGCGAGGCGGGCGAGGTCGTGCGACGTCGCCGCGATGAGACGCAGGTCGATGGTGCGGTCGTTCACGTCGCCCAGCCGGCGGAAGCGCTTGTCCTCCAGCACGGTCAGTAGCTTGGGCTGCACCAGCGGATCGACGTCCCCGATCTCGTCCAGGAACACCGTGCCGCGGTGGGCGACCTCCAGCAGGCCGAGCTTGGTGGTTGCGGCGCCGGTGAACGCGCCCTTCACGTGCCCGAACAGCTCGGATTCGAGCAGCTCGCGCGACAGGCCGGCGCAGTTCAAGTCGACGAACGCTTCCTTGGCGCGCGGCGAATGCTGGTGCAGCCAGCGGGCGATCACGCCCTTGCCGGCGCCGGTCTCGCCCAGGATCAGGACGGGGCTCTCGGCTTCCGCCATTTTGAGCGCTTGATCGGCCAGCCGGCGCATCGTGGGGCTGCTGCTGGCGAACGGGTCGACGGCGCCGCGCCCGCGGCGCGCTTCGTCGGCCAGGTCGCGGCGGTGCGCGCGCTCGCGCTCCACCAGCCGCTGCAGCAGCACCAGCAGGGCGGGGAGCTCGACCGGTTTCACAAGAAAGTGGTCGGCGCCCTCCTTGATGGCGCGCACGGCGAGGTCGATCGTGCCTTGCCCCGTCAGGATCACGACGGGGAGGTCCGGATCGATCGCTTTGAGGCGCGGCAGCAGATCGAGCGCGTTGCCGTCGGGCAACCCGTAGTCCAGCACCACGGCGTCGGGGTGGGCGTCCTTGAACACCGCTTCGGCGGCGGCGCAGCTGTCGGCCTCCACGATGTCGTAGTCCTGCAGCTCGAAGAAATCGCGGACCGCGAAGCGGATGCGCTCTTCGTCGTCCACGATCAGGATCTTAGGCTTGGGCACGGGCGGTCTCCGGGGCCTCCTGGGTACGGTCGCCGGCGATCGTCAGGCGCACCGCCGTGAAGGCACCCCCTTCGGGCCGGTTGCGGGCGACGACGGCGCCGTTGTGCTGCTCGACGATGCGCTGCACGATCGACAATCCCAGGCCCGTGCCGCCACGCCGCCGCGTGAAGAACGGCTCGAAGATGTGGGGCAGATCGTCCTCCCGGAACCCCGGTCCCTGATCCTCGATCCGCACCTCCACGTACGGCGCGGCTTCGCCGCGGGTCACCGCGGCACCGACCCTGACGACGCCGCCCTTGGGCGAGTGCTGCACGGCGTTGGCGATCAGGTTGTGGAAGACCTGCTGCATCCGGCTGGCGTCGAGACGGACCGTGGGCAGGGTGTCGGGCACGTCGGTCGCCACGGTCACGCCGCCCGCCGCGGCGATGTCGGCGCAGGCGGCCACCGCGCGCGCCACCACCGGGCCGAGGGCGGTCTCGGCCAGGTCCAGGGTGGGCGGCTTGCCGTAGTCCAGCAGGTCGTGCATCAGGCCGCTGAGGCGGGTCACCTCCTGCCGCAGGGTGCTGGTGTAGCGCGCGTAGCCCTCCTGGGTGCCGAAGCGCGCCTCGAACGCGTCGACGGTGGCCGAAATGGCGAACAGCGGATTGCGCACTTCATGGGCCACGCCGGCGACGAGCGAGCCCAGCGCCGACATCGTCTCGGTGCGCCGCAGCGACTCCTCCAGGTGCACCAGATCGGTAACGTCCCGCGCGATCACGATGATGCGATCCTGCTCTCCCGAGACCGTGAACGGGCCCGCCGTGAGGTACCAGGAACGATGCGCGCGGTCCTCGCGCACCTGACTGGTGGCGGGAACACCCGAGCGGTGCACGCTGACGGAGAGATCGCTCAGACCGCGCCACGGCTCGCCGCTGCCGAGCGAGCCGATGGGTCGGCCGATGCCTTGCTGGTAGGTGTCGAGTCCCGCGAGCCCCCGCGCCGCGGCGTTGAGGCGCCGCACCCGGCCGTCACCGTCGAGAATCAGGATCGGCGACTCGACCGCATCGAACGTGAGGGTCCAGTCCACCGCGCTCGCCATCACCGCGTCCTGCAGCCGGCGCTGCTCGTCCTCGGCTTTGCGGCGCTCGGTGATGTCGGAGAACGTCACGATGACGTTGCGCACGCGCCCCTCGGCGTCCAGCTGCGGGTCGGCGTTGAACAGCGCCCACGCGCGCTCGCCGCTGGCGAAGCGGTGGTAGGCCAGCACCTGATTGTGCACCGCGCGCCCGGTGCGCACGGCGACGCGAACGGGCCGCTCGTCTTCGGCGTAGGCCGTGCCGTCCTCGCGCAGCGGCACGAGCTCGCGCTGCCAGAAACCCTCCGACAAGACCTGCGCCTCCGACACGCCGAGCATGTCGCGGCCGGCGCGGTTGCACAGCAGGACGCGGCCGGTGCCGTCGATCACCGCGACGCCCACGCTCAGGTCCTGGACCAGCCGGCGGAAGCGCTCCTCGCTGTCACGCAGCGCGGCGATCGCCAGATTCTGCTGGGTGACGTCGATGACCGCGCCCAGCGTGTGCGGCACGCCGTCGAGCTCGATCACCTCGAGCGAAGCCAGCACGTCCAGCGGCGTGCCGGTTTTGGTGCGCATTTTCAGTTCCAGATTCTTCACCCGGCCGTCGGCGCGCAGCAAGGCGACCATCGTCGCGCGGCGGGCCGGCTCCGGCCAGATGACGTCCTTGGTGCTGCGCCCGATCACGTCCTCGCGCGCATAGCCGGTGGCGGTGCAAAAGGCGTCGTTGACGTCGATCATCAAGCCGTCGTCCAGGCGCGTGATGAGGCTGGGGAGGGGACTGGAGCGGAAGGCGATCGCGAACTTCTCCTCCGACTTGCTGAGGGCCGCGCCGGCCTGTTGGGCCACGCGCCGCGCTTCATCGAGCAGCGTGATGAACAGGAATCCAGAGATCGCGAGATTGAGGAACTGGGCGAGGCCCAGCCCCACCGTGAGGCCCCAGGCCTTGTTCCCCAGGAGCGGATAATCGAATGAATGCAGGCCTTGCAGCAGCAGCAGCACCGCCAGCGGGCGACGGGCCGGCAAACGGGGTCCGCGGAACAGCAGCCAGGCGATCCAGAGCGAGAAGCCGCCGCGAATGGCAGGATCGGGCAGATAGCGCAGCGCGAACGCGTCCGTCACCTGCGGCCCCACCGCGCCCCACACGATCAACGCAGTGGCGAGCGCGGCGAATGGCCACGCGCGTGGCTTGCGGCCCAACAGATAGAGGAGGCCGGTGACCCCGCACATCGCGCTGGCCGCGCTCAGTGTCGCGGCGAGCAGGGTGAGCGCCCGGTCGTCCGGGTGGGTGAACAGCCACAGGCCCACGGCGGCGTCGGGGACGGTCAGCAGGCGCGCCAGGGCGAGGAGCAAGACGTAGCCCCGCGGCAGGACCCGCCACAGGTAGAGGAAAACCAGTCCGAGGGCGAGGTTGGTGACCCCGGCGAGGACGAACGAGAGTTGGGTGGCGCCCATCCGGGCCGGTCCTACCAGCGAATCGCCGCGCTGCCCCACGTGAAACCGGAGCCGAACGCGGTGAGCACGAGCAGATCGCCGCGGCCGAGCCGGTGCTGGTCCAGGGCCTCGTCCAGCGCGATTGGGATCGAGGCGGCGGTCGTGTTGCCGTATTTCTGAATGTTCGCGAACACCTGATCGTCGCGCAGCCCGAGCCCTTTCTGCACCATCTCGATGATTCTCAGGTTGGCCTGGTGGGGCACGAGCAGCTTGATGTCGGCGGTGGTGAGGCGATTGCTCTGCAGCGCCAGCTGCACCGACTCGGGCATCTTCACCGACGCGAACTTGAACACGTCGCGCCCTTCCATGTGCGGCAGATGGAATCCCTGGTCCAGCAGCTCGTGGCTCACGAACGGGTCGTGCGCCAGGCCGGGGCCGTCCACCCACAGCTTCTCGGCGTGGCGGCCGTCGGCAAAGACGTGGGTGGACAACACGCCGCGCTGCGGGTCGTCCGTGGGGCCGAGAATCATGACGCCGGCGCCGTCGCCGAACAGCACGGCGGTGTCGCGGCCGCGCGTGGTCTTGTCGAGGCCGCGCGAATGGATCTCGGCGCCCACCAGCAGGATGCGCTTGTGCTGGCCCATGCGGATCCAGGCGTCGGCGACCGACAGGCCGTAGATGAACCCCGAGCACTGCGTCCGCACGTCCATGGCCGGGATATCGGTGAGGCCGAGCTCGCGCTGCAGGAACACGCCGTTGCCGGGCTCGAAGTGATCGGGCGTGCAGGTGCAGTAGATGATGCAGTCGATCTCTTTGACGTCGAGACCGGCCTTGGCGAGCGCCTTTTTGGTCGCGTCCCGCGCCAGCGTGGCGCCGGTCTCGCCGGGGGAGACCCAGTGCCGTTGTTTGATGCCCGAACGCTGCACGATCCACTCGTCCGACGTCTCCATCAGCTTGGCCAAGTCGTCATTGGTGACGATCTTGGGGGGGACGTGAAAGCCGGTCGCCAGGACTGCGGTTCGGGGCATCGGGTTGCGTGTGAAAAGGGAAGGGAGAAGATTCCGTGTCCGACCGGCGAAAGCAAGGGAGTCATGGACTTACCCATCACCCGCGCGCAATTCGACGCGGTGAAAAACGCCAAACACCTGCCCGACGTGCTCAAGGCGGTGCTGGAACGGGCCGCCGCCAACGGCGCGGGCTT
>DATLWA010000070.1:0-11215 GCA_035576905.1 Gemmatimonadales bacterium | reverse complement strand
GGACAGGATCAAGCGCTGGAGCGCGTGTCGAATGCGATTCGCCGTTCGCGCGCCGGGCTGGGCGATCCCAAGCGGCCTATCGGCTCGTTCATCTTTCTCGGGCCGACCGGCGTCGGCAAGACGGAGACGGCGCGGGCGCTGGCCGAGTTCCTGTTCGACGACGAGCGTGCGCTGGTGCGGCTCGACATGTCGGAGTACATGGAGAAGCACGCGGTCGCGCGGATGATCGGCGCGCCGCCCGGCTACGTCGGCTACGAAGAAGGCGGCCAGCTCACTGAAGCGGTGCGGCGGCGCCCGTACGCCGTGGTGTTGTTCGACGAGATCGAGAAAGCGCACCCCGACGTTTTCAACGTGCTGCTCCAGATCCTGGACGAGGGGCGCCTCACCGACTCACAGGGACGCACCGTGGACTTCCGCAACACCGTGCTGATCATGACGTCGAACCTCGGCTCGCAGTACATCCTCGAGCACGGCACGTCGAACTGGGAGCAGGTCGAGACCAAGGTGCTGGAGCTGCTGCGCCAGGCGTTCAAACCCGAATTCCTGAACCGCGTGGACGACGTGATCATTTTCCGGCCGCTCGGCACGGCGGAAATCGAGCACATCGTCGACCTCCAGCTGGAGGGCGTCAAGCGGTTGCTCGCGGAACGGAAGCTGGGGTTCGAAGTCACGCCGGCGGCGAAGCAGGTGATCGTGGCCGAGGGATACGATCCGGTGTATGGCGCGCGGCCCCTGAAGCGGGCGATTCAGCGGCTGATCCAGAACCCGCTGGCGCTGGCGGTGCTCGCGGGCACCTACACGGAGGGCGACCGCGTGAAGGTCGACCGCGCCAAAGACGGCGCCTCGCTCACCTTCCAGCGCATCCCTGCG
Organism: Gemmatimonadales bacterium; assembly: GCA_035576905.1. GTDB lineage: Bacteria > Gemmatimonadota > Gemmatimonadetes > Gemmatimonadales > GWC2-71-9 > DATLWA01. Next base: position 10,345 of record DATLWA010000070.1, on the reverse strand, counting down.
CAGCCGCAAGCCGCGGCGGCGCATGCCTGAGCCGTCACCACAGGACCAGGCGGGGATGGCGGCGGCGCTGCGTCTTGCCGAGCGCGCCGCCGCGGCGGGCGAGGTGCCCGTGGGCGCCGTCATTTCCCGCGACGGCCAGGCCATCGCCGAAGGTCACAACGAGACCGTCGCCCAGAATAACCCCACGGCGCATGCCGAATTCCTGGCGATTCGACGCGCGCTGGCGGCGCTCGACACCGACCGCCTCAGCGATTGCACCCTCTACGTCACGCTCGAACCCTGCGCGCAATGCGCCGGCGCGATCGTGCTCGCCAAGGTGGGCAGGGTGGTATTCGGGGCGTACGACGACAAGGCAGGCATGGCGGGAAGCGTGGGAGATCTGTTACGACATCCCCGTCTCAACCACCGGCCGGAGGTGGTGGGGGGAGTAGCCGCCGCGGCGAGTGGCGAGCTGCTGCGGGTTTTCTTTGCGGCCCTGCGCTAGAGCTCCGTCCTAATCGCCCACAGATCCGGAAACGCCGGCTGGTTCAGCGTCTTCATTAGATACTCGGCGCCCGCCGAGCCCCCGGTGCCGCGCTTCGTGCCGATAGTACGCTGCACCATCTTCACGTGGCGGTAGCGCCACTCCTGAAACCCCTCGTCCAGGTCGACCAATCGCTCGCACAGCTGGGCCGTGGCCGGGTCGCGCCGGTAGGCGTCGATCAACACGGCCTGCAGGGCAGGGGACGGCTCGACCGGGTGCGTGGGATCGCGATGCTGCACCTCCGACGGGACGCCATAGCCGCGCCGCACCAGACAAGCGACGAAGGCGTCCCACAGGCCGGGCGCCCGGTAGCGCGCTTCGGGATAACGGTCTTTCATGTCGGGCCGGCGGATGCCGAGCACGCACTCCAACTCACGGAACTGGCGTGACTGGAAGCCGCTGCCCGACTCCAAGCGATCGCGAAACGACAGAAACTCGAGCGGCGTGATCGTCTCGAGGATGTCGATCTGCGCCACCATCACCTTGAGGACTGTGAGAATCCGCTTGAAGGTGTGCGCCGCGCGCGGGCCGTCGTCGGCGCGCAGCAGACCCATCAGGTAATCGAGCTCGTGCAGCAGCTCCTTGAACCACAGCTCGTAGACCTGATGCACGACGATGAACAGCATTTCGTCGTGCTCGGCGCCGGGCTGCTGCAGCGACAACAGCTCGTCGAGCTTCAAATAGCTGGTGTAAGTGACCGGAGAGGATGCCATGGCTGGAGAAGGTAACACCGCGCGATTAGCTTGTACTCCCGACGTTTTTGGGATGGGTGTCCGAGTGGCTGAAGGAGCCGGTCTCGAAAACCGGTATGCCCGCAAGGGCATCGTGGGTTCGAATCCCACCCCATCCGTGGGATAGGTGGCCGAGTGGCTGAAGGCACGCGCCTGGAGAGCGCGTAAACGGGTAACCGTTTCGTGGGTTCGAATCCCACCCTATCCGTGGAGAGGTGGCCGAGCGGTTGAAGGCGCCGGTCTTGAAAACCGGTATGCGCGCAAGCGTATCGTGGGTTCGAATCCCACCCTCTCCGTCGTGAAACTCGCCCCCATCGACGCAGCCGCTGCCGCGCGCGCCCTGCGCGCCGCGGATCCGAAATTCCATTCGCTCATCGAGCGGGTGGGGCCGTGCCGCATCGAGCTGGGACACATGCAGAGCCCCTTCCAAGCGCTCGCCGAGTCCATCGTCTATCAGCAGCTCACCGGCAAAGCCGCCGCGACGATTCACGGCCGGCTGGTCGACCTGTTTCCCCGCAAACGCATCACCCCCGAGCGCCTGCTCGACACCCACGCCCGCCGGCTGCGCGGCGCCGGCCTGTCGCGCGCCAAAGCGCTCGCGCTGAAAGACCTGGCCGCCAAGACGCTCGAGGGCGTAGTGCCGCCGCTCGCGCGCCTGCACAAGATGGCGGACCAGGACATCGTCGAGCGCTTGGTCTCGGTCCGCGGCGTCGGCCCGTGGACCGTCGAGATGCTGTTGATCTTCCGCCTCGGCCGGCCCGACGTCTGGCCCGTCACCGACTACGGCGTGCGCAAAGGCTACGCGCGGTGGTTCGGCGGCGGTCGCTTGCCGTCGCCCAAGTATCTAATGAAGCGCGGTGAGAAGTGGCGGCCGTATCGCAGCGTGGCGGCGTGGTATCTGTGGCGCGCCAACGATGTGCCGGGCGGCAGGGCGTAGGTGCCGCAGCCGGTTCTGATCGCGGCCGAGCTGCGCGAGCTGCTCGCACCGGCCGACCTCGACGGTCTCGACGTCACGTGGATGGCGGCGGGTGAGCCCACGCCCAAAGGCGAGTTCCAGGCCATCGTGCCGCTCCTCTCGCGGTGGGTGGGCGGCACCGAGCTGAAGCACCTCCCCAACCTGCGCATCATCGCGAACTGCGCCGCGGGCTATAACAACGTGGACGTCGTCGCGGCCGAGATGCGCAAGGTCACCGTCACCAACACACCCGACGTCCTCACCGATGCGACGGCCGATCTCACCTGGACGCTGATCCTCGCCTGTGCCCGCCGCCTGCTGGAGGGAATCGAATTGATTCGCAGCGGCAAATGGGCGGGGTGGCATCCGACCGAGCTGTTGGGCCTCGAGCTGCGCGGCAAGACGCTGGGTCTGGTCGGGGCTGGGCGCATCGGCCAAGCGGTGGGCCGGCGGGCGACAGGATTCGGGATGCGCATCCTCTACGCGGCGCGGACAGCCAAGCCGGACTTCGAACGCGACACCGGCGCTCGGCGGGTGGAGCTGGGCCCGCTACTCAAGGACAGCGACGTGGTCAGCTTGCACGTGCCCTCGACGCCTGAGACCAAGGGCATGATCAACTCGGACACCCTGGCCCGCATGAAGCCGGGGGCGATCCTGGTCAACACGGCGCGCGGCGACCTGGTGCGGGAAGAGGCCCTCGCCATCGCACTCGAGGACGGCGGGCTAGGTGCCGCGGGCCTCGACGTCTACGCCGACGAGCCCGCCATCCACCCGCGGCTCCTGGCCGCGCCCCGGACCGTCCTGCTGCCGCACATCGGATCCGCCACTGGCGACACCCGCCGGCGCATGGCGGCGCTCGCCCTCGCCAACGTCCGCGCCGTGCTCCAAGGCCAGCCCCCTTTGACGGCGGTGTTCGGGTAGGTAAGTTTCCGCCTCGAGATGCCCCGAAGCGAGCGCACCACCATCCTCGACGCCCGCGCCATGTCGCGGGCGCTTCAGCGTATGGCGGTCGAGATTCTCGAGCTCGCGCACGGCACCGACGCGCTGGTCCTGATCGGCATCCAACGGCGCGGCGTGGAGCTGGCGCAGCGGCTCGCCAAGCTCATCGAAAAAGAAGAGGGCGTGATGGTTCCCCAAGGCGCCCTCGACATCACACTCTATCGCGACGACCTGCAGACCGTCGGCCCCCGCCCGGTGGTGGGAGAGACGCATCTGCCCGGCGACCTCACCGGCAAGCACGCGGTGATCGTGGACGACGTGTTGTTCACCGGCCGCACCGTCCGCGCGGCGCTCGACGAGCTGGCCGATTTCGGTCGCCCCGAGCGCATCTCGCTCTGCGTGCTGATCGATCGCGGCGGCCGCGAGCTGCCGGTGCAGGCCGATATCGTGGGCAAAGCCGCCAAAGTGGGCAAAGACGAGCGGGTCGAGGTGCTAGTGCAGGAGCTCGACGGCCAGGACGAAGTCGCCGTCGTGCGGGGCGCCCCATGAGCGCCGCCCTCGGCAAGGATCTGGTGGGACTCGAGGCGCTGTCGCCAGAGCAGATCCGCCTGATCCTCGATACCGCCGAGCCCTTCAAGGAAGTTTCCGAACGCCCGATCAAAAAGGTCCCGGCGCTGCGCGGCAAGACGATCGTCAATCTCTTCTTCGAAGCGTCCACCCGCACGCGCATTTCGTTCGAATTCGCCGAGAAGCGGCTCTCGGCCGACACCGTCAACGTCGCGGCCTCGGGCTCGTCGGTCTCGAAGGGCGAGACGCTGGTGGACACGGCCAAGAATCTCGAAGCGATGCGGATCGACATGGTCGTGATCCGCCACCCTTCGTCGGGCGCGGCGCAGTTCCTTGCCGCCCGCATCAACTCCAACGTCATCAATGCCGGCGACGGCAAGCACGAGCACCCCACGCAGGCGCTGCTCGATCTGCTGACCATTCGCGACAAACTCGGCAAGATCGCCGGGGTGAAAGTCTGCCTCGTGGGCGACATCCTGCACTCGCGCGTGGCGCGCTCCAACATCTGGGGGCTCACCAAGCTCGGCGCGCAGGTCGCCGTGTGCGGGCCGCACACGCTGATGCCGCGCGGCATCGCCGAGCTGGGCGTGACCGTGTTCCGCCGCATCGAAGAAGCGATCGAGTGGGGCGACGTGCTGAACATCCTGCGGCTGCAGCTCGAGCGGATGGAGAAGGGATTCATTCCGTCGCTGCGCGAATACTTCCGCGTGTTCGGCGTGACCCAGGAGCGCCTCGATCGCGCGCGTCATCCGCTCGTCATCATGCACCCGGGCCCCATGAACCGCGGCGTGGAGATCGAGTCGCGCGTGGCCGACGGACCGCATAGTGTGATTCTCGACCAGGTGACTAACGGCGTGGCGGTGCGGATGGCGGTGCTCTATCTGCTGGCGGGCGGCAAGCCCGAGCTGGCCGACGCGGCCAAACGCGGAGCGGCGGAATGACGCGGCCCCTCGTGCTCGCGGGCGGACGGGTGATCGACCCCAGCAAGAACCTCGATCAGACCGCCGACGTGCTGATCCAGGACGGCAAGATCGCCGCGATCGGTCCCTCGATCAGCCGGCCCGACGGCGCGGACGTGCGCGACGTGCGCGGCCAGGTGGTGGCGCCGGGCCTGGTGGACATTCACGTCCACCTGCGCGAGCCGGGGAACGAAGACGAGGAGACCGTGGCGACGGGCGCGCGCGCCGCGGCGGCCGGCGGATTCACCGCGATCTGCGCCATGCCCAACACCGATCCCGTCACCGACAATCAGGCGGCGGTGGGGTTCATCGTGCGGCAATCGGTGCGCGCGGGATTGACGCGCGTGTATCCGATCGGCGCGGTGTCGGTGGGACAGAAGGGCGAGAAGCTCGCGGAGTTCGGCGAGATGGTGGGCGCGGGGGCAGTGGCGGTCTCGGACGACGGCCGCCCGGTGGTCTCGGGCCACTTGATGCGCACGGCGCTCGAATACGCGCGCACTTTCGATATCGCAGTGGCGGATCATTGTGAAGAACCCACGCTCGCGGCCGGCGGCGTGATGCACGAGGGGCTCGTCGCCACGCGGCTGGGCTTGAAGGGCATCCCGGCCGCGGCCGAAGAAATCATGGTCGCGCGCGACGTGCTGCTGGCCGAGCTGACGGGCGGCCGCGTGCACCTGTGTCACATGTCGACCAGTGGCTCGGTGGATCTCATCCGGCGCGCCAAGGAGCGCGGCGTGCGGGTCACGGCGGAGGTGACACCGCATCACCTGGTGCTCACCGATCACGCCTGCGAGAACTACGACACCCACGCCAAGATGAATCCGCCGCTGCGCGAAGCCGCCGACGTCGCGGCCCTGCGCCAGGCGCTGAAGGAGGGCGTGATCGACTGCATCGCGTCCGATCACGCGCCCCACGCTTACGACGAGAAGGAAGCGGCCTTCGACGACGCGCCGTTCGGCATCGTGGGTCTCGAGACCGCCTTCGCCGTGGCGCACACCGAGCTGGTGCAGGGCGGGGTGCTGACGCTGCCCGAGCTGGTGGCGCGGATGAGCACGCTGCCGGCGCGCGTCTTCGGTCTGGCCGGCGGTACGCTGCAGCCGGGCGCGGCGGCCGACGTCTCGGTCCTCGATCCGCGGCAGCACTGGACCGTCGACCCGAAGCGGTTCTTCACCAAGTGCCGCAACACCCCGTTCGCGGGGCGGGAGCTGGTGGGCCGGCCGACGCTGACCCTGGTGGCGGGGAAAATCGTCCACGACGCCAACGTGTGACGCGGCGCCGCTTGACTAGGTCTAGGCTCAATGCTGAATTAGACTTAGCGCCGGCGGTCGGGGCCGCACGGGTGGCCCTGTTGCGATTTGATAGATTTGTCCGGGGCAAAAGCATCTTGGTCGCGGGAATGCGGGAGCGGAATGCCTAAGGGATCCTCCAAGAGCACGGCGGCGATCCAGCGATTGCTGGAGGAGCGACGCCAGTACCAGGCGTGGATCGCCCGGCTCGACGCCGCGGGCGATGCCTCGCCGGGGCAGGTGAAGGGTCGCGTGCGCGCCGACTACGACGCGCGGCTCGCGGCCGTCACCGAGGAGCTCAAGGCGCACGCCGACGCCGCCCGCCAGCTGATCGAGCAGCGCAAAGAGTCGCTGGAGGAGCTGCAGCAGAAGGAAAAGGCGGCGGCGGAGCGGTTGTCGGAGACCGAGCTGCGACACGCCGTCGGCGAATACGATGAAACGCAGTGGGGGCAGGTGCACAAGGACGCGCTGGCGGAGCTGGTCTCGGTGCGCGAAGAGATACAGGCGGTCGAGCAGGACATCGAAAAACTCACCGAGCTGGACGCGCTGGTGCGCGAGAAGCCGCAGCCCAAGGTCGGATCCCCGCCCAAGCCCGTGGCCAAACCGGACGACAAGAAGGACGCCAAGCGGCCCGTGGTGGACGAGCTGGCGTTCCTGAAGTCGGTCACCGAGGACGAAAAAGGCGGCGCGCCGTCGCCCAAGCGGGCGAGCGGCGCGCAGTATCAACCGGCCGATGTGTCGGGGCTGCCGAAGGCGGCGGCCCCGGCGACGCCGGAGCAGGCGGCCGAGGACGAGGAGGCCGCCAAGACGCTCAAGTGCCGCGAGTGCGGCACGATGAATATGCCGACGGAGTGGTACTGCGAGAGTTGTGGAGCGGAGCTGGCTGCGCTGTAGCCCTTACTTCGCGTGTGACTTCACGAACGCCGCCAGCCGCGACTTGTGCCGGGCGGCGTTGTTCTTATGGATCAGGCCTTTGCGGGCGGCGCGGTCGAGCAGCTGCACGGCGGCGGCGTAGGCTTGGGCGGCGGCAGGCCCGGTGGCGGTGCGAACGCGCTTCACAGCCGTGCGCAGCGCCGAGCGCTGATCCTTGTTGCGGATGGTGCGGCTGCGCGCCTGGCGCATCGCCTTCTTTGCGGACTTGATCCTGGGCACTCTGGTCTCCTGTCGAGGCGCGCAACTTAGACGGTAAGTGCAGGGTGGTCAAGGCGCTACGCCGTTGACCCAGGGGGCGGCCGTTCATTATCTTAGGCCGTCACCGACCCCGGATTGCGCTATCTCGTCCGAGATCCTGCTCTGGGCGCCCGTATTGCTGTTTTCAATGGTGGCCCACGAATACGCCCATGCCGAAGCCGCCTATCGGCAAGGTGATCCCACCGCCTATATGCTTGGGCGGCTGACCTTGAACCCCCTCAAACATATCGATCCGTTCATGACGGTCCTCCTGCCGATCGGCTTGTGGATCGCTTCGAGCGGCGCGTACACGTTCGGCGGCGCGAAACCCGTTCCCGTCAATCCGCGCAATTACCGCAACTTCGTGCGCGGCGACATCATCGTCAGCCTGGCGGGGATCGTGGTGAACCTCGGGCTGTTCATCATGTTCTGCCTCGCCTTCGCCGTACTCGGCTTGATCGCCAGTGCCATCCCGGGGCTCGCGGGAACGTTTGCGATTCTGCAACGCATGACCATGTGGGGGATGTGGCTCAACCTGGTGCTCGCCTTTTTCAATCTGATCCCGATTCCGCCGCTCGACGGCAGTCACGTCTTCTATCACATCCTACCGCCGGGGATGGGCGCGAGCTATCGACAGCTGTACCGCTTCGGGTTCTTCCCGATCCTGGCCATCAGCTGGTTCCTCCCGGGGTTCATCGGCATCTTCCTCTGGCCCGCGCACGCGCTGCTGAATGTCGGCCAGGCGCTGGTGGGGCCGTTCGCCATTGCGACGGGGGTCTCATGACGTCGCCACTGCGCACCGATGCGAATGCGTTCATCGTCGAGCTGGAGCAGTTCTCCGGCCCGCTCGACCTGCTGCTGCATCTCATCCGCGAGGACGAGGTCGACATCACCGACCTGCCCATCGCGAAGATCGCCGATCAGTTCCTCGCCACGATCCACGAGCTGGGACTGAATCAGGCGGCGGATTACCTCGAGATGGCGGCGCGGCTGCTGCGCATCAAGGCGCAGATGCTCTTGCCGCGGCGGCTCAACGACGACGAGTGGGAAGACCCGCGCTCGGAGCTGGTGCGGCGGCTGCTGGAATACCAGCAGATCCGCGAGCTGGTGGACTGGCTGCAGAAGACGGCGGCCCGCCGCGCCGAGCAGTTCGGACGTGGCTACGAGGCGCCGCCCGCGGCGCTGCCGCCCGCGCCGCTGGTGATCGAGCTGAACGAGCTGTTGGCCGCGGCGGAGCGGGTGATCGCCATGATCCCCGAAGCCGAGCTGCACCGCGTGGTGCCGCGGCCGCTCGACGTCGAGAGCGCCAACCTCAAGATTCACGCCCTGCTCGCCGACCGCGAGACATTCGGCTGGTACGACATCGTCGGGGAGCGGCCCACCATCGTGGACGTGCTCTCCGCCTTCATCGCCTTGCTCGAGCTGGCCAAGCGCGGCTCGCTGCGCCTGGCGCAGCCCGAGCCTTTCGCCCCCATGGTGATCCATCGTGAGTCCCCACGCGAAGCTGCTTGAAGCGGCGCTGTTCGCCGCGTCGCGACCGCTGACGCTGGAAGAGCTGGTCACGCTCGAGCCCGAAGCGGGCGAGGCGGGGGCGGAGGCCGCGTTGGCCGAGCTCGCCGCGGCCTACGCCGGGGATGACCACGGCGTCGAGCTGCGCGAGATCGGCGGCGGGTGGCAGTTCCTCACGCGCGGCGAGTACGCCGCCGCGATCGAGCGGGCGCAATTCGCGCTGCGGCCGCGGCGGCTGTCGCCCGCGGCGCTGGAGACGCTCGCCGTCATCGCCTACCGCCAGCCGGTGGGGCGCGTCGAGGTCGACGAAATCCGCGGCGTCGATTCGGGCGCCGTGATCGACAAGCTGGTCGAGCGCGGGCTGGTGGAAGTCTCAAGCCGCGGCGAAGGCATGGGCCGGCCGCTGCTCTACGGCACGACGCCCCAATTCATGGAAATTCTGGGACTCAAATCACTGGACCAGCTGCCGCGCCTGGAGGAGCTGTCGGTCGCGCTGCGGCCCCCGCTGCCCGCCGAGCCGGAATGACCCTCATGCGCCTGCAGCGCGCCCTGGCGCGCGCGGGCGTCGCCTCACGCCGCAAGGCCGAGGAGCTGATCCGCGCCGGTCGCGTCAAGGTCGACGGCCGCACGGCGACCATCGGCGAGAGCGTCGATCCCGACACGCAGAAGGTCACGGTGGACGGCCACGCCGTCCGCGCGGCGGCGCAGACCGTCTGGTACGCGCTCAACAAGCCGCTCGGCTACGTGGTGAGCCGCAGCGACCCTGAAGGCCGCCGCACCGTCTACGACCTCCTCCCCAAGGTGCCCGGTCTCACGTACGTTGGTCGTCTCGACGTCATGACCTCGGGACTGCTGCTCCTCACCACCGACGGCACCGCGGCTCATCACCTGATGCACCCGCGGTACGAAGTGCCGCGCACGTACTGGCTGCGCGCGCATGGGCGCCCGCCGCGCGAAATCGCGGCCGCGCTCAAGGCCAAGGTGATGATCGAGGGACGCGCCGTGCGCATCACCGAGTCGCGCGTGCGCACGGTCGGGACGAGCGTGGAGATCGAGCTGACGCTCGCCGAGGGCCGCAACCGCATCGTGCGGCGGCTGGCCGAGGCGCTGGACTTGAAAGTCGAGTGGCTGCATCGCGTGTCGTACGGTCCCGTACGGCTCGGCAAACTGCCGGAAGGAAAGTGGCGCGTGCTCACACCGCGCGAGATCGAGGCCATCGGGCGCTGACCTTATGGATACAAGCAGCATCGAGCGGGCACTCGGCGCCGTCGGGAGTGCATTCCGCCTGACCCGGCTGTACCCCGCCACGCATCCGGCGGTCACGGAAGCGATGCGGCAAGTCGCCACGTCGCTCCCCGGGCTCGCCGCACAGGGGTCGCTGGAGTGGAAGGTCGGCGCGACCGGCCTGCACTGGCAGGGCCAGCACCTGCTGCCGCGCAACTCCCAGCTCGGCGAGATCGCGGGGCTGCTGTACGCGCGCGGTGTGCGCTCCGTGCAGCTGCATCCCGGCGCCACGTCCGACCAGATCATCGCCCTGTTCGGAGTCGCGACGGGCAATGTGGCGCCGGACGACGCGTCGCTCGGGCGGATCACGCTGATTCTCGGCCGGCGGCAGACACAGCGGCTGTCGACGATACGGGCCGCGGAAGCGGCGCCACCCGCGCCGCCCGCGCCGCCACCGCTCGCTGCGACACCGGCTCCCGTCG